>JAAUSV010000216.1 GCA_012032525.1 Leptolyngbyaceae cyanobacterium SL_7_1 | reverse complement strand
ATTTCCAAATTGCGACGGGTTTGGTGATCCAAAATCAAGTATTCCGTCACCGTGTAGGTGCACAGCGGTTGCAGCAGGACGGGAATGGTTTTCTGCGTGTCTTCTAGGTATTCCAGTAAGCCCCCCGCCGCCCGAATCGCCAGGGGCAAGTGTTCGCAGCCCAAGCCTTCCAGCGATCGCACGTGAAACCGCTGCAACAGACGCGGACGGGCTTCGGCAAGGGTGAAGGGAGATTGCGATCGCAGGGTATAGCACAACTGGGTGGGCAAACACTCCGGCAACCCCGCTTGACTGCCGCCCTGCCCCGGACGCAGCACTCCGCCCAGATCGGGAGCATTCACCGGCACCAGCACCTCCGAGGGCTGCAACCGCATTAGCTCCTGCGTCAGCGAGTCTAAACTACTGGCTTGGGTGGTGAGAAATTCCCCGGTGGAAATATCGGCGTAGGCTAGCCCCCAGTGGTTGCCCGCAATCACCACCGCTGCCAGAAAATTATTGCAGCGAGCCGTCAACATGCCATCTTCTAGCACCGTGCCAGGGGTAATCACCCGCGTCACCTGGCGCTGAACCAAGCGCCCCTGCGCCTCCGCCACATCTTCTACCTGGTCGCAGATCGCCACGGCGTAGCCCCGCTCCACCAACAGGGCACAGTAGCGATCGAGGGCATGGTGGGGAATCCCCGACAACGGCACTCGCCCAATCTCCTTGCCCGCATCCTTACTGGTTAGCACCAATTCCAATTCCCGCGCGATGGCGATCGCATCTTGAAAAAACGTCTCAAAGAAATCCCCCACCCGATATAGCAGCAAAGCGTGGGGGTACTGGTCTTTTAGGTCGGCATAGTGCCGCATCATTGGCGTCAGGTCGTCGCGGTTGACGGTGCGGTGATCGGCGTAGCGCACCGTGTGCTTGAGCAACCGCTCCGGCAGATCGCGAACCAGATCATCGGTAGATGCAGGGGAGTCAGGCATGGGAAAGGGGGGAAAAGGATGAATGATGAAGGATGAGGGATGAAACCCAATCCCCCATCCTTACAAAAACTCTTGTACTACAGTTTAGAAGAATTCTCCCGTTGAGCGGGAGGTTTTTTAGTCTTTCAGCAACCCATGCTTAACCAAAAATCAGTGATAATCAGGGCTTGGGTTTTGTCTATGGATAGCATCTAGCCAGGATTAGGATCATGGAATGGTTTCAACGGTTGAGGATTGGGCGGCGATCGCGCTTACCCATCGTTCTGAGTTCGCTAGGGACAACAGTAATTGCGATCACGGTATCAGTGGTGCTGCCGCCACTGCCACTCCAGGCGATCACTCCCTCTAGCCCAACCACTCCCGCATCCCCTGCGACTCCCTCTGAGACTCCTTCTGGGGCGACTGATGATGCCGTCCTGCAAGTGGGGATTAAGGACATTCCGCCCTTTGTGTTTCTGACGGAAGGGGACGATCCCTACGGCTTTAGCATTGATTTGTGGAAGGAGATCGCCCGCGAACTGGAGCTAGAAACCGAGTTTGTGCCGTTTGATGATGTGCCGACGCTGTTAGAAGCGGTAAAGCAAAATCGCGTGGATGTGGCGATCGCTGCCATCTCCATCACCGCTGAGCGAGAAGCGAATGGGTTGGATTTTTCCTATCCCATCTACCAGTCGGGGCTACAACTGTTGGTCTCACGGCAAAAAGAGCGCGGGTGGCACAGTTGCTCCGCTACGTGGGGGGATGGAATGTGGTGCAGGCAGTGCTGCGGGTGCTGCTGAGTAGCGTGGTGGTGGGCAGCTTGATCTGGTGGTTTGAGCGCCAGCACAATCCCCATTTCCAGCATGGGGCAGTGCGGGGGATCGGTCAGGGGATCTGGTTTGCGATCGTGACGCTGGGCACCTTTGGCTATGGCGATGTTACCCCAGTGCGTCTGCCCGGTCGATTGGTGGCGGTGCTGTGGATGGCGGTGAGTTTCTTTGTTTTGGCAGATTTTATTGCCACCCTGACCGCCGCTCGCCAAGCCTCGATCGCTAGCCTCACCCCCGAAAGTTTGCGGGGAGAAGCCGTCGGGGCGATCGCGGGCACAACGGGCAACCAATTCCTCCGCACCCAACCCTACCAACCCAGCAGTTTTGACGCGATGGATGGGGCATTAGCCGCGCTCGCAGAGGGCGAGATCAGCGGACTAATTTTGGATGAACCGACCGCCAAGTACCACGCCTCCCTCGACCCCACCTTTTTGCTTGTCGGCGAGCGGTTGAATCGGGAGGATTATGGGATTGCGGTGCAGGAGGGCGATCGCGTCCTGCTGGAATCAATCAATCGCACCCTATTGGAATTGCAGCAACGCAATATTTTTGCCGAACTCGATCGGCGTTGGTTCCAACAAGGGGCACTCTAATGCATTAGCAAAGTCAGCGAACGCCCCCTTCAAGGGATAATGAAAACTAGCGTTACTGTGGGGTGCCCGTGGAGATTTTTGCCCAAGCCTATGCCTATGCAGTCGAGCACTCTGGGGAAGTGCTGACGGCACTGGGCGAACATTTGCGCCTGGTGTTAGTGCCATTGGCAATTGGGCTAGCGATTGGATTGCCCTTGGGCTTGTGGAGCGCCCGATCGCGCCTTGCCTCCACCGTGTTGATCAACAGCTTCAATGCGTTGCGGGTGGTGCCGAGTTTGGCAATTTTGTTCTTGGCGATCCCCTACTTTGGCTTGAGCTTCCAGTCAGCGGCGATCGCCCTCACCCTGCTAGTCATGCCCCCCATTCTGATCAACACTGATGTGGCATTTCGCAGCATTGACCCGATGATTCGCGAGGCTGCCTATGGCATGGGCATGACGGGTCAACAAGTTTTAAGGTTGGTAGAAATTCCCCTCGCCCTGCCTGTGGTGATTGCCGGGGTGAAAACAGCGATCGTCGAGGTCATCGCCAGCGCTACCCTCGCTGCTTTTATCGGCGCAGGGGGCTTGGGGACATTTATCGTGCGCGGCTTCTCCCTTTATGACAATGCCATTCTGCTGGTAGGTGCGATTCCCGTGGCGCTGATGGCGCTATTGGCAGAAGTGGGACTGGGTAGCCTCCAGCGTTTCCTGCAACCGCCCAAATAAAAAGCCCCGCAACGGGTGCTGCAGGGCAGGGACAGTTAAAACGCTGAATTCAGTGTGTTCGATCGGATGGGAATTACTGTGCCAACGTGTGACGATTTTTTCAGTGGCATGCGGACTCTTTTTCAGTGAACGTGCCATTTCCAATTGACCAATAAATCATTGAGTGGCATCTATTGTAGATATAGAAGAGAGAGACGGACAGGGCTGCGATCGCTCAGTGGAGCACCATTTCAGCCCATAGAGGCAGGATTAGGGAGTTCCGTAATTTTACTTATCAGAGAGTTCACTAATTCTTTATATTTGTGCTCAGAGTTCAATATCATGGTTCCAGCGGGGCTTTGAAACACAACGGACTGTTTTTTGATTGTCATAACCTGTGGTTCATTCAATCAAAAAGTAATAGGTCGCCCAACTGGTGGCTAAGCCCAAAATAGAGACAAAAAACAAGATGGCGAGGGCTTGCCAATTATTAAACCCCGCCACTTGCAGATCAATGCGGCTTAAAACCTCCGTCCCAATCACCACCAGCGCGTATTCAAACGTGTGATACCAGACCAGAATAAAGGCGATCGAAATCGCTCCCAAAAGCACCATGGAGAAATAACCCAGATCAGATTGGAGCCACTTATTCAGAAACGTCCGAAAGCCCTTGGAGAAAGTGGTTAACAAACTCGCTTGGATGATGGCAAAGCTGACCATGCCTGCGCCCACGATCCACGGCTGGGTGGTGCGGTAGAGAAACCAGCTACAGGTGATGTAAGCCGTAAACAATAAGGTGAGAGAAACCCAAGGAACTCTTTTCACGGCAGTGTGGCAAAACGAGAGGGCTAGCCTATACCCTTAATATCGGGTTTGAGCGAGTTAAAATCAACTATTTCAAGACGTATGTCTCGGTGCATTCCCCTCGCAGTGGCGTTGGCAATCTACAGCGCGATCGCCCTCCTGCCCCTACCTCCGCAACTGGGCTTAGCCATGCGTCACCAGCCAGCGATCGCCCTTGGCTTGGTTCTGCTCACCTATCCCATTTGCCAACGCTGGAAAAAATATACAGGGGCGATCGAGCTAGGGTTGGTGCTGATTTTGATGGCGCTACCGCTGTCGGGCTTGTGGAATAGCGCTACCAGTGAATATCCCACCCTGATGGCGGGTCTGTTTCCCTTAACGGATGGCAGCAACTACTACACCGATGCTCGCCGCGTCTTGGCAGGGGGGAGCTTGAATGTGGTGTCCTCTAGCCGACCGTTGTTTCCGGGGGTGCTGACAACGCTACTGGCAGTGAGTGGGCAAAATTTGCAATGGAGTGTGGCGGCGCTGGGGGCGATCGCGGGGATCGCCCTATGGGTGCTGATACGAGAGATCCGTCAAACCTTGGGCACTCCATCGGCATGGGGGAGTTTGCTGGGGGTGGTTTGGTTCTACCGTCGCTTCATTGGCACGGTCTGGACGGAGCACTGGGGCTTGACCTTGGGAGCCGTGGCGGCGGCAATGCTGTGGCGATCGATCCACCGTCGTCAACTCAGTCTTTTTCTCGGAGGATTGCTGGTATTAACGCTGGGGTTAACGGCGCGGGCAGGCGCGTTCCTGGTTCTCCCTGCCCTGATTGGCTGGGGGAGTTGGTTTTTTCGGGAGCTGCGGGCGGGGCGGGTTGCCGTGGCTGGGTTGGCAATGGTGGCGATCGCATTCCTGCTCAATCAAGCGGTGTTAAATGCGATTGGCAGACCTGAATTGGCGTTTTCCAACTATGCCTACACTGTGTATGCCCAGGTGGTGAATTCGTCGGATTGGCGGCAGGTGTTGATCGATCATCCGGAGGTGGCTGGCTTGCCCCAACCTGCCCTGAGCCAACAAATCTACGCACTAGCGCTGCAAGCATTTCTCGATCAACCGTTGGCGGTGGTGCAGCACGCTCTGCGGGCGTGGCTGACTTACCTGAGTCCGACAGCCGAAGGCCTGTGGGGATTTCTTGCCACCTACGGCGCTACTCCTGTCACCACCGTGCTCTTGGGCATGATGTATCTGCTGAGTGCGATCGGCGGGGTGGTCTGTTTACGAGAATTCACCCCCCTTCAACAAATCACCCTTGTTGCCTGGTTGGGAGTTTTGGCATCCTTCCCTTTGTGCCTCCGTGGATGGATGGTGTCGCCGCGTCGTTGAGAATCTACGCAGCTACGATGCCGCTGACGGGGTTGCTGGTGGCGTTTGGGGTAAAGGCGTTGGTTCCTGGGCACCTCCAGCCAACTCACTTGAGCGATCGCTCCCCCATCCTATGGATTAGCGCCAGTATCCTAGTGGGACTGACCATTGCCGCCCCGATCGCCACAAAAGCCCTCAGCCACCCTCCCCAATTGCTCCCCGTACCTTGTGCTGATTCCCTTGCCTACGTGCAGTTCCATCCCCGCTCGGTGGTAAATCTCCAGCCGGATGAGGCGATCGCCCACACCCACCTTCCCCAGGTTCGGATCAGTGACTTTCGCCGATCGCTCGACCCTATAGTGCGATCGTTGGTGCAACGGCAATCCACAATTACCGATCAAATTCGTACTCTCCGCTGGGCTACTCCAGGACAAACCGTGCTCCATGCCTTAGATTTTCAAGATCAGAGCCAACGCTGGATTGTAGTGGAAACAAAGGCATTGCCAGAGAAACCAGCGATCGTAGCGCTGTGTGGACGCTTACAGAACGAGGTGTTATTTGCCCAAAGTACGAAATCGTTCTAGCTCCTGATGTATCCCTTAATCACATTCAATCCGTAATTTCCTTAGGTATGTGGAGAAATTTTGCTATGAATCAAAATGTTCGCGCCCTGGGTCGAGTCATTCTACTGGCGAGCGGCTGTCTGTTGGCGCTGGGCTTCACTGTTGGGTCACAGTCGTTTCTCACCGCCCATACCATTCAAGCCATGCCCCAAATTGAAGTGATCGGGGAACCTACGGATGCGGCGGCATCCTATCGACTGACAATTACACAACCAGAGGATGTTGTGTTCGTCTCTTGTCCAGAGAACTATGCCCCAACCCTCAGCTATCTGCGCAATGTGGAAGCGATTCGCTGCGAACCCTTTCAGTAGAAGCGTTCAGGAGTTACGCAGTTTGACGATTTAGTGGGCGCAAAGTGCCCACTAAATCGCCTACAGCTACGGGACGCCGCACGAAGTGCACAAGTCCTGGCGTTAATGGAACGGTCAACTCGTTGCACAGCGACCGTTCCCATCCCAATAAAAAATCTCCAGCTTTCACCAGAGATTAAGTCCAAGTCGCATTTGCCAACAAACTTTAGAAGGGTCTTCCAACAATTACAAGGATGGAAGGGTTAGGCGATCGTGTGCCCTGCCGCAGTGATCAACTGCTTAAACGTCGCTTCTGAAGCTTTAGACTCTACTGTCACCGTTTTGCTTTCGACATCAACTTCAACCTTGGCATCGGGTTCAGAAGTTAAGATCGTCTGCTTAAGGGAATTTGCTGCTTCAGGACTATCCAGGGTAGGAACGCTTAATTTCAGTGCCATGCTTAATCGCTTTGCTTCTACTTGATTGCTCCCATTGTCAGACAAGCACCCAAACTGCGCTATTCCACTAAAGATAGATCTAGAGCTGATTTAGGCTGGGTTGTCTTAGAACTCTGTTTCACCTTCGGGGTCTGCCCAGCGTTGTAATATATAACACCGCCTCATCTGCCGGAATCCCCAACACCTCATTTACCTCATCATCAAAAAATCCCCCGATCCCACTCACCCCCAATCCCAGCCGAATCGCCGCCAAATTCAACCGCTGTCCCAGATGCCCCGCATCCATGTGCAAATAGCGATACACCCGATCGCCATACTGGGCGATCGCCTGGCGCAAATCCGCCGTGTGAAACACCACCGCTCCAGCATCCCGTCCCAAATCCTGCCCCAAACAGAGGCGATGCAACTCTCGGCGAAAATTTTTAAAGCGAATCTGTCGCAATTCCTGGGCATTGGGGGCGTAGTAGTAGCAGCCTTCCTCCAGCCCTTCCACCCCTGAGATGGCAATAAAGGTTTGAATCAGGGTCAAATCAAAATAGTCGGGGGCGCGATCGAGTCCCTGATCGATCGAGTGATGGGGCTGGTAGGTAAAATCTAGCAGTTGCTTGAGTTCTGGGAGCGTCAAGTCTGCCCCGGTAAATTGGCGAGTCGATCGCCGCTTCAGCAGGGTGGTTTCCAGCTCTGCCAGTTCCTCGCCCCAACGTAGATTTGCCGCATCCCGGCATCCCAATTAAATAAAGGTTAATGCCTTGTAATTGCGGATCGCTCATCGGTTTCCTCCACGCCGATCGAGATCGTTTGACTCCTCTCCAAACCAATCGTCTGCATTTTCTGCTTGAGTTGGGGGTGGGGTGGGCGGCTCATCGAGCGGGCGATGGGGCGGTACCAACACGCGATAATCGGCATCAACAACGGCTTTGTTGGGGTTGACAGGGCGAGGACCATCTGGCTCTCGATAGCGATAGGAATAGGCAGATCCAGAGCGATCGCTGCGATAGGGGGTTTGCGGAGCTTCAAAGTCTGTTTGGGGGGGAACGGTGCGAGGAGCAGACGACTGAGGAGCAAACTCGTCTTGCTGCCGCGATCGCGGGGTAGCATCCCAATCGTCTGAGATCGGTTGTTGCCAATCATCGATCGGTTCGGAGGTGGCTCGATTGCTGGAAGTCTTTCGTGGCGGGTCAAATCGGGAATCAGCACGAGAATCAGTGCGAGAAGCGGACGAGTTTTCATACCCGCGCCAGTCTTGCCACATGGCATCCTCATTCGAGGTTGAACGCGAGTTGGGGCGGCTGGTGTTTGTTGAGGAAGGTTCTTCGGCACGATAGGTGCGCCGGACTTGCGATCGCACTGCCTGCCGCGTCACAAAACTCGATAACCCAAACAACGCCGTAATTGCCAAGGTCGTGGCGCTACCAAGCGCGATCGCCCCAGCATCAGCTACTACTACGAGTGGTTGGACGCGGGGAAGAAGCGCAGTCTTTACATTCCCAGCCGCCAGGTCGGGCAGGTGAGGGCGATGATTGGCGATCGCCGTTCTGTGGATGACATCTTAGCTGTGATTACAAAGCGTTCAAAGGAGGCATCAAAGGCATGACCGAGAAAAACCACCTCTCTATGGGGTTGAGTGGCAGATTGATCCACATACATATCACTGCTACCTCTGATGAACAGGCACAGAAAATGTATGAGGCAATTGAGCGATCGCTTGTTGAAGTGCTTCGCATAGACCTTGAAAACGAATGGAGCCGAGACGAGGAAGGGGACGAGCGATCGCCATGAATGAATGTGTATTAATTGGCAAGATGATCAGACAGCAGATGTGGGTAGAAGTTGCAAACCCTATATGGCTTGAACCACACAGCGAATTCTACGCCGCCAAGATTTTTAGAGAGTTGGCCCGTTGAGTATGTCGAG
>JAAUSV010000215.1 GCA_012032525.1 Leptolyngbyaceae cyanobacterium SL_7_1 | reverse complement strand
ATTACCGCTGGCGTGGGGGAAACTGCCACTGGGCAGGGGGGAACGCTCCAACTGTCTAGCGATCGCCTCAGCGTTCGTGAGGGCGGAGCAATTACGGTTGGCACCTCCGGCAGGGGGAATGCGGGTGGATTGAACATCAACACGAATGCAGCGGTGGAGGTGATTGGCACTTCCCCCAATGGCGAGCGTTCCAGTGTGATTAGTGCTGGAACTGCCTTAAGCGCCACGGGTGATGGAGGCGATGTAACGATTTCCACCCAGCAGTTGCAGGTGGGGGATGGGGGTCTAATCTTGCTCGATACCTTTGGCGAAGGGGATGCGGGTGATCTAGCCATTCATGCCAGGGAATCGGTGGACGTGGTTGGTGTCTCTGCCAATGGAGGTGCCAGCGTGATTGCGGCGGGAGTGGGCGCAGTAGCGACTGGAGAAGGAGGAGATGTATCGATCGCCACCCAGGATCTAACCGTCCGCCGTGGAGGCGTCATTCTGGTGAGTACGTTTGGTAGAGGGGATGCGGGTGAACTTGAGATCGATGCAGATGCAGTAAATGTAGTTGGCACCTCTGCAAATGGTCGGTTGCCCAGCGGCATTGTGGCGGAAGTTGGCAGAGGGCGATCGGGCAGGGAGGGAATGTGGCGATCGACACTCGCCATTTAGCGGTGCGCGATGGCGGTGTGATCTCGGTTGATACCTTTGGCAGAGGCGATGCAGGGGAGTTGATCATTACTGCCGCCGAATCAGTCAACGTGCTCGGTACTTCATCCAGTGGCGAAAACGCTAGTTTCATTCGGGCGGGAACGGGTAGGGGTGCTAGGGGCGAGGGCGGAGACTTAACGATCAGAACAGGGCAATTCACCGTTGAAGCTGGTGCGGAGGTGACGGTGAGCAGCCCCGATGGGCAGGCAGGCAACCTCACCCTATCTGCCAATGCCATTCGGCTCGATCGCGGCAGACTAACGGCTGAAACCGGAGCGAGTGGCGATGATTCCGGTGCCAATATTACCCTACAAGGCTTGGATTCCTTAGTGATGCGCGATCGCAGCTTGATTTCCGCCGAAGCCAATGGCACTGCCAATGGCGGCAACATCACCCTTGAGGCTGCCGATGGGTTTATCATCGCCACTCCCTCAAACACACCCGGCAGCGATATCATTGCCAACGCCGATCGAGGCAATGGGGGCACTGTCAACATCACTGCCCAAAGTTTATTGGGGATTGACTTTCGCGATCGCCCCACCCCCGACAACGACATCACCGCCAGTTCTCGCGTCGGTTTAGCGGGTACGGTCGGCATTAATACCCCGGAAATTGATCCCAGTCGTGGATTAGCTGAGTTGCCCACAAACTTAACCGATGCCACCACTCAAATTGTCCGCAGTTGTGGCACCAATCCAACTACCGCGAACGAATTGGGTAACTTTGTGATTACGGGACGGGGTGGGTTGCCGATCAATCCTGCTGAGAGCTTGGAAAGTGAAGCGGTGTTGACGGAATGGGTGACTGGGGAAGGGGTTGAGGACGAATCTCTGTCATCCTCTTTGCCTGTCTACGCTCCACCTGTTGATGCTCCAATTGTGGAGGCTGAAACGATCGCGATCGCTCCCAATGGACAAATTGCCCTCACGGCTCAAGCAGCGGCGACTGCTGATAATTCATGGCAATCCCCTAGTTGCACTGCACCATACCCAAGCTCTAGATCCGAATTGCGCGACCCGGCGATCGAAGATTTTGATTAATCTTTCTGGTAGATTGTCCTGACCCGCAGCCGATCGGCTTGACTCCTGATACTAGCTGCCCATCACGCCATTACTCGTAGACGTTACTCTGGAGTAAATCTGGGTAGGAAACTTTCCACTGGTGGGAACTTGGTAGTAAGCTTGAACGTTGGATCGCTATAGACATAAGCATTGAGTTGAGTAAATCAACATTATTAATCGGAGACATCATGAATCTACGTGCACGACAGAGCGGGATACTTGGCTTGATTGGCGGTATCGTCCTTGGCTCTTGCTCCCTATTGACAGGCATGCCCGCCCTAGCCCTGACAGACGAAGAGATTATTCAACGGCTAGAGCCAGTGCCCGTGTTTACGATCGCCGATGGTGAAGGCAATCCCCTCGTTATTCCTGCGGGCGAAGAAGGCAATGTGGAAGTGGCAGGGGTATTTATCAGCCAAAACGATGCCCAAAGCTTTATCGACAACACCTTGCGCAGCAGCAACCCAGAACTGGCAAGTAATGTGCAAGTGATTCTGATTTCCTTGGCAGAAGTTTATAAACTAGCCCTCGAAAGCCGCGCCAATGATGAGTTGTTTGGGTTCACATTTATTCCTGTTCAAGACGAAGTGACGTCTGCCATTTCCCTGCTCCAGCAAAGCGGACAAACGGTAGAAGAATTTGATGGAGTCCCCATTTTTTACGCCCGATCGACCGCTGAAGACGGTGGCTACCTGACGATCGAGCGGGAAGAGCGGCAGATCATTCCCATGTACTTTGAGCAAGAAGTGTTGCAGCAAATCGTAGACACCCTCAGGCAGCGTCGCCCCGAAATGGCAGATACGCTGGTGATCGAAGTGACGAATCTGGAAACCCTGATTCAAACCTTTCAGCAGAGCGATGATCCGGGGCTAAACCAGATTCAGCTAATTCCCACCCGCGAATCCCTAGAGTATGTGCTAGAAAACGTTGAACCTCCCCAAGGACAGCCCGCCCCTGCACCCCAACCTACTCCTTAATCGCGCTTGGGCGTAGAAGAACGGTGTGACCCATTCCCCTTACCTTGTCTCTGGTTCTGAGCTGTGGCAGTGGCGATCGCACGCCCGCCAACAAGCCGCAGCGGCTGAGATTCCACTGGCAGAGGTCGATTGGCTATTGCAAGCGGTTTCCCAATTGGAGCCGCTTGCTCTGCGTTTGGAATCCTTCAAACAGCAAGCGAGGATTGAGTTGGAGCGATCGCTCCCCCAACTCGATCAGCTCTGGCAACAGCGGCTAGAGGCAAGGGTTCCCGTGCAATATCTGGTGGGATCAGTTCCGTGGCGGCAATTTGAGCTACAGGTTTCCCCCGCCGTGTTGATTCCCCGTCCTGAGACGGAGTATTTAATTGATCTGGCGGTGGCAGTTGGGGAGCAAGGTGATCTGACCCAGGGAGATTGGGTTGATCTAGGAACGGGTAGTGGGGCGATCGCCATTGGCTTAGCCCATGCCTTTCCCCACGCTCAGATTCATGCGGTGGATGTCAGTGAAGTGGCGCTGGCGATCGCCCGTGCCAATGCTCAGCGCTGGGTTGGCGATCGGGTGCAGTTTTATCAGGGCAGTTGGTTTGAGCCGCTGGAGCATCTCAAGGGTCAACTCAGTGGCATGGTGTCCAATCCCCCCTACATCCCCCGTGCCCTTGTGCCCACGCTGCAACCAGAGGTGGCGAATCACGAACCCCATTTGGCGTTGGATGGGGGAGAGGATGGATTAGCCTGTGTGCGGCAGTTGATGAGCCAAGCCCCAGAGTATTTACGCTCGCAAGCAGTTTGGTTGGTAGAGCTGATGGCGGGGCAAGCCAATACCGTCATAGACTTGCTCCGCCAGCACGGAGCGTACGAGCAGGTACGTTCCTATCAGGATTTGGCGGGAATCGATCGGTTTGTGCTTGCCCGTAGGCGTTGACGTTGCCATACCCCTGCACCCGCTAAGGCTAGTAACCCAATAGCAGAAACGGGTTCTGGGATTGGTTCTGGCTCCTCGACATGTAAAACATTAACGGCAAGGGTAGCAATTTGCCGATGGGCGGCGGAGGTGGGATGGTCTAAATCCCAAAATAAAGACTCGTTGGGGTTTGGACAGACGGTTTGAGCGGCAGGATTGAGACAGGGAGTTGTAGACGTTTGTAAATCCGAGAGAGCCAGCGATCGCCTCATTAAACAACGTATTGGTATCTAGGGAATAGAAAGTGCTATTGGGCAGGGTTTGATCGAGCAGAGCCAGGGTATTGCTCAGGCGCAGGTTGTGCTCTGTGGTCAATGCGCTCAAGGCAGTCGAATTACCACTGAGTACCGCGCTCGGCACTTTCCCCAAATCTGGTAGATTGGGCACTAAAAAGTTTTGTGCACCTAAAGCCGATAAACCGCTGATGATGTTCGTAATACTGGCGATCGGGAAATCAGGCGTTGTATAAGGAGTAAACGATAAGCTATTTGTTGGTAAATAATCATTTGCGCCCGTCCAGACAATGTAAAGGGCATTGGGATCAGTACCCGTCGGGGGCAACAGAGAGAGAAATGTCTGAGCCTGTTGTGCTAAACCCGGCAATCCCACAAACAGCGTGTTATCAGACCCACTGGTAGCCCCGGCAAAGGCAAAGTTAATCCCTTGGGTCAGTTGCCCTGGAAAAACCTCTGTGATGGGCGTGGGATTCAGTTCCAACTCCTCCGCTAAGAAGTCAATCCAATTGGGTCCGTTGGTAATTCGTCCCTCAAAGTAGGGCGGTGGCGGGGAACCCGTTCCCAGTAGCGCTTCTGTAACATTAAAGAGGTTGCCCGTGTCCGACAAACTATCGCCAAATACATAAATTCCACTGAAGTCAGCGGCGATCGCCCTCCCTGAAAAACAGCAGGTCGCTGCAAAAACACTGGCTGCAAAAAGTTGGTATTTCATTTTTAGGTTGTTTTAAAAAGTGGGGGTTACTTGGAAACACCAAAGTCTAGGAAACTGACCAAGCAGGTTGCTGATCAGATTATCGTGATTCTTGCAGGTGTGATTAAAAAGTATTGGTAAAGTTCCATGCCACCCGTTTCCCTCAGCCAACTAATTGCAGCGGCGCGATCGGGCGATCGCTGATCAGCTTCCCCACCGACACCGTTCCCGCCCTTGCCGTCCGTCCCGATCGCGCCGATCTGATCTTTCAAACCAAACAGCGCAGCACCACGAAGCCCCTAATTCTCATGGCAGGTGACATGACGGAGTTGTGGCAATACGTCGCCGGGACGCTAGAAGAACAACGGTTGTGGCAGCAAGTTGCCGATCGCTACCTCCCCGGAGCCTTGACCCTGGTACTCCCCGCCAGCGATCGCCTGCCCCCCGCCATCAACCCCACCGACCCCACCACCGTCGGCATTCGCGTTCCCAACCACCCGATCGCCCGTCACATTCTCCACCAAACCCACCCCCTCGCCACCACCAGCGTCAACCGCTCCGGGAACCCCCCCTAGAAACGATCGCCGCCATCAACGCCCAATTCCCCGAAATTCTTACCCTCACCCCCACCGAACTGGAAGAACTAAACTCCAAAATTGGTACGCCCCCCGATCGCCCCACTCCCCAGGGCATCCCCTCCACGGTCATCAAGTGGACACCGACAGGGTGGGAAGTTTTGAGGCAAGGAGCGGTGAAATTTGCAGGATGAGGAATAGGAGCTGATCGCCAATTACTAACACCCACTCCTAACCTATTTTCATCGTTAAGAATCCTCCAACCCCGTTCATTTGATGGCATAACTAACCTAAGCCCCACCAGCGCAATCTGCCCTCAGGAGATGCCGATGATTCTCAATACTGATTGGCAAGCCCTACGTGATTGCTGTCGAGATGATGCAGCCTTTGTCCGTCTACAAAAACTGTTGGAGTTAGATCACGGCAATGGTCATACTGCTAATCAGACATCTCAACAGGAATCGATCGCGCAAACCGACCTCCTGCGGGGCATTGTGGAGGCAATCAGCCAACTCCTGACGGGTAGTAACTACAGCGAAGCCATTGCCACGGCGCTGAGAATTTTAGGAGAAGCCACCAGCGTCGATCGCGTCTACATTTTTGATATTCATCCCCATTTGGAAACGGGAGAACCCGCCACCAGTCAGCAGTTTGAGTGGGTGCGCAAGTCGATTTCCCCTCAAATTAACAATCCCCGGTTGCAAAATCGTGGATTGATCTCCAGCGGGTTGGGACGTTGGTATGGGCTGTTGCAGCAGGGGCGATCGTTCAATGCGATCGTCCGGGAATTACCGCCAGCAGAGCAAGCCGTGTTAGTGGTGCAAGATATCCAATCGGTGCTAATTGTCCCGATTCAGGTGGGTGGAGAACTGCGGGGATTTGTGGGGTTTGATGACTGTAGCCGTGAACGTCGCTGGTCGGGGGCGGAGGAGGCAGCGTTGCAAATTGTGGCAGCGAGTTTGGGCGGGCGATCGCCCGTCAGCAAAGCGAAGCCCGCAACCGAGCGATGGTGAATGCCATCCCCGATTTGATGTTTCGGATTCATCGCGATGGCACGTATCTCGATTGCAAAGCCGAGCACGATAGCGATACGGTGTTGCCACCCCGCGAATTGATTGGGCGATCGGTGTATGACGTGTTGCCGCCTGATCTGGCAGAGCAACGAATGCACTACGTAGAAGCCGCCCTCAAAAGTGGACAGAGCCAGCGGTTTGAATATCAACTTCAGTTCGATGCCGCTGGTCGCACCAGTCAGCTCTATCAAGGCATTAGTCCGGGTGTAAGTATCCCCACCGCCGAACGGCATGTACGGGAGTATGAGGCACGGGTGGTGGTTTCTGGTGAAGATGAGGTGCTGGCGATCGTGCGCGACATCACCGATCGCAAGTTAGGCGAACAAGCCCTCCGCCAATCCGAGGAAAAATTTGCCAAGGCGTTCCGCTCCAGTCCCAATCCCATGAGCATCTCCACGCTGCGCAATGGCTACATGATTGAGGTAAACGAAAGCTTTCTCAAAACCTCTGGCTACAGTTGGTCGGAGGTGGTGGGACGAGACGTGGGACAAATTAATCTTTGGGTAAATCCGGGCGATCGCCTGCGGGTAGTGCAATTACTGCAAGCTGGGGAACGGGTGCAAAACCTGGAATCCCAATTTCGGGTGAAGTCGGGCGAGATCCTCACCATGTTGCTGTCGGCGGAGGCGATCGACATTGATGGAGAACCCTGCATCCTGGCAGTCGTGGTGGATATTACCGAACGGATTCAAGCGCAACGGCAGTTGTTAGCTACCGCTGAGCGCGATCGCCTACTGCGCGACATTGCCCTGCGGATTCGTCAATCCCTCGATCTCCAGCAAATTCTCAACACCACGGTGGCGGAGGTGCGGCAGTTTCTCAAAGCCGATCGGGTCTACATTGAGCACAATAATGCCAAGGGGTTAACCGAAGTCGTTGCGGAATCCGTAGATTCACACTATCCCTCCATCTTGGGTGAACTATACGACGACCCCGAACAAGCACAGGAAATTCAAACCCTGTTTGCTAATGGTCAAATTCAAGTGCTTAATGATGTCGCAACGGAATCGATCGATCTGTGCGGCAGTACCGAATACTTCATGGAGTACCAAATCCAAGCGGCAATGGCAGCCCCAATCATGCTGGACGATCAGGTGTTTGGCTTATTGGTGGCAAATCAATGCTCCAACCCCCGTCACTGGGAGTCCTACGAAATGGAGCTAATGCGGCAACTGGCAACCCAGGTGGCGATCGCCCTGCAACAGGCACAGCTTTACCAACAAGTCCAAGACCTCAATGCCAATTTAGAACAACAGGTGCGCGATCGCACCGCCGAGCTACAACAGCGGATGGAGGAGTTGCAGGAACTGAACGAACTCAAGGACGAATTTCTCAACGCCTTTTCCCACGACCTGCGGACGCCGATTATGGGAATTTCTTTGGTGTTAAATAATTTGCTGAACCAATCTGGGGAGACGATCGCCATCAACCGTTCCATCCTGGAACGCATGGTGCAGAGCGGCAACCACCAATTGCAACTGATCAATTCCCTGCTACAAGCCCATTCCGCTGAAACCCGTGGAGTGATTCTTAACTACGAATTGGTGCAACTGAGTCTGCTCTTGCAAGTGATCGCGGAAGATTTGGAACCCCTGCTTGCCAAAATCAGGCAACCTAACCAACCAAAGTGCCCCCCGATCTACCCCTGGTGAATGCCGATCCTTTGCAACTGCGGCGTGTATTTGAGAATCTCATTACCAATGCCCTCAACCACAATCCACCCGGAATCCACCTCACCCTCAATGCCACGGTTGAAACCGAAATGATCCGGGTAACGCTGCAAGACAACGGTGTGGGCATGGCAGAAGACGTGCGTGATCATCTATTTGAGCGCTATTCCCGTGGACGCAACTCTCGCCATTCCAGTGGGATTGGCTTGGGACTCTACCTCTGTCGGCAAATCATCACTGCCCACGGCGGACAAATCGGTGCCATCAGTGCTCCTGGTGAGGGTGCAACCTTCTGGCTAACCTTACCGCTAGCGATCGCCTCCACCGCAAATGCGGATCCAGAGGCGATCGCGGATGCATAAGGAGCGATCAGCGATTAGCAATTAACGCAGTGTGCCTATTGATGGCTGAAATGCCCATTTTCTTGTGGGATGGGCATCTTGCCATTGGTGTCAAGTTAAGAAGCAGTACAGTTTGTCAAGCGTACGGCAGAACTCGTTAGATTCAAATCAAACCTAGTAATGAGCGATGGCAAAACCGCGCAAGCAACAAGGCAATC
>JAAUSV010000214.1 GCA_012032525.1 Leptolyngbyaceae cyanobacterium SL_7_1 | reverse complement strand
TTAAATCACTGGGATAGGGTTTGCGGCTAGGGTTTGCAATCTCAGGCAGACGAGTCATTATCAAGTCAATCGTGCAACGGGTTCTAGCCTAAAATCTTCTTCAGTAAATTAAGCAGTTTTTAGATTCTCTTTATAAATTAGCTCTCAGATCCCCGGCTTCTCTGAGAAGCCGGGGATCTTTGGGTTTGCCGTCAATTTAAGAGGACTGAATGAGTTATAAGCTGCCTTCTTCCATGATGTGTTTGGCGATCGCCTTCACGGCATTTCTCAACGCCCGCTCGTTGGCGCTGTAGTCGAGAATCACCGTGGCAAAATACATCTCTCCTGACATCTGAAAGGCAAGGGTTGTGCCCAAAGCTTTGGAGTTTTGCCCGGTTTTTTCGCCCATCCACAGGGCGTCTGTGCCGCGCAAGCCATCGTGACCCAGCACGATATCGTATTGGCTGGCGAGGGCATCGATCAGCACCTCATCGCCGGGATGTTCCTGGCGGTAAATCTGCCGCATCATCTCGGTGAGTTCGTCGGTGGTGGTGCGGTTGGGGGTGGAACCCGCATTGGCGGGATAGGTGGATTCGCCCACCATTTTGTAGTTAACCAGGGTTTTGGAGAAGCCCCGATCGCGCATCACCTGATTGATATAGTCGCGTCCTACGTAGTCAATTAATTGGTTCGTGGCGATATTGCTGCTCTGATTGATCATCCGCATGAGGATTTTGCGTAGGGGATATTCGGCTCCCGCCCAGATATCGGAGGCGTCTTCGGTGTAGTTGCCCCGATCGACCACCATTTTGTATCGAGGTTGATCTTTTCCTCGCTCACCTTTTGCATCAGGGCAATGGCGATCGGCAATTTGATCAAACTGGCGGGACTGGCGGGCGCTGTATTGCCATACCAGCGACGGCATTCGCCCTCGATATGGCAAACGGTGATGCGCACATCATCCGCTGGCAACCCCGTGGCTTTGGCAATCTCCCCTAAAAAGCTCGATCGGGCGGTGTCGTAGGCGTAGGAGGCGCGATCGAGGTGGGCTTGGTATTGGGCGATTTTGGCAGGAATATCATCGGCGATCAGCGATTGGCTGGGGACTTCGTGCAACAAATCCATGGCTTCTTTCCAGAGGGCGTAGCGAGTGCCCGCATCGTCTACCGAAGGGTTAGTGGCTTTGTCTAGCTCGATCGCCTGACTTGCCAACCGCACCGATCGATTGCGCAATTCCACCGCCGTCTCTTCTAAGTGAATCCGAATCTCCACGGCTTGCAGGGTTTCCAGGGGGTTCTCACTGTCAGAGGGAGAATTTTTAGGTTCTTCGACTTGCAACCACAGGCGATCGCGCAACTTATACAATTCTTCTAACGACTCAAACGCTGGCAACGGAGTTGCCGCCTCGGTTTCCAAGGCTGGTGCGAGGGCAAGCGACGGACGGATCATTGTCGCCCCCGCCAACCAGGTCAATGTCCCCAAGGGAACCACCAGTAAACGACCCCAGAACCACTTCATCGTTCTACCTCACCCACAACAGTCCTTAAATTTCGACCAAAAACAGAAACAAGATTAACTATAGCGGCGATCGCGCAAATTGCTGCTAATAGCTGTTAGGATTTGGCGATCGTCTATTAGAATGTCCTGACTGGCAGATCGCACCGCGTAAGGAATCAGTAGTCAGGAATTTGCTCGCCGCATTCGCCCCCATCACAGGACGCGATCGCCACCCCCCAACCCACCAATCGCTAATCGCTAATCCCTACCCACTAAAAAACAAATTTCCATTTGCCTATAGCACCCAGTCCCCATTTCAGGTAAACTCTGCCTGAACTTGCCTTTCATCCCCCAATCCCTGAATCCTCAAATGCCAATCCTCTCCTACCACTTGATTGCATTTCTGGTTGCTGCAACGCTGGTTTTAATTAGCACCCCGATCGTCAAAAAGGTGGGTCTAAAAACGGGCTTGTTTGACCCCCCCGGTGGACGCAAAGTCCACCAGCACCCGATGGTGCGGTTGGGTGGAGTCTCCATCTTTTTTGGAGCCGTTGTCGCCTTATTAACCGTCTGGGGGCTTGGTGGATTTGGCGTTCTTCCACCGGATAAAGAATATGAGGTGTGGGGGGTGACGATCGGCGGTATTGCCTTTTTCCTAATTGGCTTAGCCGATGACATTTTTAGTTTGTCTTCCCTTACCCGGTTGTTGATGCAAATCGTAGTAGCCGCTGCGGCATGGTACGTGGGAGTCAGCATTGATTTTCTTACCGTCCCCTCGATCGGATTGGTGTCCCTACCCGACTGGCTGAGTGCGCTGATCACCGTGGTCTGGCTGGTGGGCATGGTAAATGCGATCAACTGGATCGATGGCTTAGACGGCTTGGCGGCTGGGGTGTCGGGGATTGCCGCCGTGGTGATGCTGGTGGTGTGCTTATTTATGAACCAACCCGCAGCAGCGTTGATTGTGGCAGCTCTGGCGGGAGCCACCCTGGCATTTTTGCGCTACAACTTCAACCCTGCCAAGATTTTCATGGGAGACGGGGGAGCCTATTTTTTGGGATTCACCCTAGCAGGTGTCGGGGTGATTGGTTTGGTGAAAACCACAACGGTAGCAGTACTCCTGCCCTACATCATTCTGGCAGTACCAATTTTGGACATGTCGGCGGTGATTGTCGATCGCCTGCGCCACGGCAAATCTCCCTTCGTCGCCGACAAACGCCACCTACACCACCGCCTCCTGCAAGCCGGGCTTTCGCATCGCCTCACGGTTTTGTTTATCTATGTGCTGACGCTGTGGGCAGGTACGTTAGCCCTGGCATTCGCGGGGATTCCCAGTGGCGTTGCCTATGCGATCGCCGCCACCGCCCTACTGATCTACTTCAGTTGGAAGGTGCGATGGAAAGTCAAGTCCGAGAAAGGATAAAGGATAACGTTTGAGCTAATTGCTAATCGCTAATCACCGAACACCATGACTGCCGCTGAAATCATCTGTGTGGGAACCGAGTTGCTGCTGGGCGAGATCCTCAATAGCAATGCCCAGTTTTGGCGCAGGAATTGGCAAAACTAGGGATTCCCCACTACTACCAAACGGTGGTGGGAGACAATCCGATGCGGCTTCAGCAGGTGGTGAGGATTGCCTGTGAGCGATCGGGCTTATTGATCTTCACTGGCGGACTGGGACCGACGCCGGACGATTTGACGACGGAAACGCTGGCGGACTACTTCGGTGCACCGTTGGCGGAGGACGCAGCCGTGCTAGAGGATATTCGCCACAAGTTTTCCCGCCGGGGACGGGTGATGACGCCAAACAATCACAAACAAGCCCTGATTCCCACCGGGGCACAGGTATTGCCCAATCCCACCGGAACGGCTCCGGGGATGATTTGGCAACCGCGATCGGGCGTGACGATTCTCACCTTCCCCGGCGTACCCAGCGAGATGAAAACCATGTGGCAGGAAACCGCTGTTCCCTTCCTCCGCAGTCAGGGTTGGGGGAAGGAACAGATCTACAGCCGCAGCCTACGATTTTGGGGAATTGGGGAATCAACGTTGGCAGACAAGGTGGCAAAGTTTTTTGACTTGCAAAACCCCACCGTTGCCCCCTATGCCGGCAAAGGCGAAGTGCGGTTGCGGGTGTCGGCGCGATCGACCTCGGAAGCAGCCGCAATGGCAGCGATCGAGCCTGTGGTGGCGCAGCTTCAGGAAATTGCCGGAGCCGATTACTACGGCAGCGATCAGGACACTCTCGCCGTGGTAGTCGGTCGGCTGCTGCAACAGCAAGGACAAACGCTCTCGGTGGCAGAATCCTGCACCGGAGGGGGGTTAGGACAGTTCCTCACCACGGCTCCCGGTAGTTCTAGCTACTTCTGGGGCGGGGTGATCAGCTACGACAATCAGGTGAAGGTGAATTTACTGGGCGTCAAGCCAGACACCTTGGCTAGACACGGAGCCGTCAGCCATGAAGTCGCTCAGCAGATGGCAGTTGGAGTGCGATCGCGCCTCAACACCGACTGGGGACTGAGCATCACAGGCATCGCCGGACCCGATGGCGGTACAGACACAAAACCCGTTGGCTTGGTCTACATTGGCATCGCTTCCCCGGATGGTCAGGTAGATAGTGTGGAGAATCGGTTTGGGGTGCACCGCGATCGCGATTTCATCCGCTGGCTAAGCGTCTGTGCTGCACTAGATTTGTTGCGCCGCAGATTACAATCTTCAAATTAAAAGGCTCACTCTAATAACCAAGCAAACAAACCTTTAATCGTAAGCTGTAGATCGCTTGCAAATGATGGGATGGGAACGACTGCATCTGGCTCATCCAACACTTCAGGTTCCTGCTTTGGATGATAAACAAACACAGTTTGTTCGTCTGGATCAATTAACCATCCCATTTGGGTTCCATATCGCAGACAGTGAAGGATATTTTTCGTTACTTTTGTTTGACTTTGATCAGGAGACAGGATTTCAATTGTCCAATCTGGTGCAGCAGGAAATGTATTTGCTACTTCCCCATTCTCATCACGGGGAATTCGGTTCCAAAGAAAAACTGCAATGTCAGGAACCGTTGAACGACCACCAAAGGTGCAGCGCAGCTCAGGAAATGCACGAGCAATACGCTTAGCCTTAACTACACCATTAATAGCAGGAATAATTTCTCCTTGGATCGCACTGTGTTTCCCCTGAGGCATCGGTTTCTGAATAATTTGACCATCAATGTATTCACTCGCGGGTTTTGTTTCTGGTAATTGCAAAAACTCCGCCAAGGTCAGTATTTTGGATGGTGTTTGTACCATTTGGGCTTACCCTTCCATTACGCCTGTTGAAGAAACTTGAAAGGAACGCTTGTCTACAAAGGCTTAAGTGACAGGAATCTGTTAACGGCGATGAATAGAGCGTTACTCGACATGATTCCTGAAATCAATGGGCAGTACTGGACTCGAACCAGTGACATCCTGCTTGTAAGGCAGGCGCTCTACCAACTGAGCTAACCGCCCGAAACTTTCGTGCTTACCTAATATAGCAGGTCAGCGGTGGCGAGTGGATTAAAATAGCGAGGTTAGCCCAAAGAAATCTTGCTCAGTTCATTCCAAAGCTGAATCAAAGGCATTTGACCTAGCGTTGACCAGTGCAGGTCTCCGACGCCCACCACCAGCCATTGGTTGCACTCCTGTTGAACCACCTCGATCGCCACCAGTGGCACTTGAAGTCGGGTGGCAGCTTCAACGGCAACCTCCATCATTGCCGCCTCCTCATCCGTGTCTAGAAAAATCAAGGAGTCATCGCCTGCCCAGCGATAGCCATAGGTCATTGGGGTTTGTTGATAAAACACAATCTGATAGTGCCGCCCTAAAGGAAATCCATGGGCAGTAGAACGGGTATGGCGGGGTTGCAGATGTTGTAGCAACACTTGCGGGTGGGGGTGTTGGACTTTAAACAGTTCTATCAGTCGTTGCATTTCCTGCCAATTGGTGGCGATCGCCCATTCTGGCACCCCCGCTATGGGTTGAATGCAGTGAGCAATCACTGGAAAACCAAGTTGTTCAAAGGCAATCGCCCACCGATCTAACTGGCTGACAACCACGCTCTTGGGCATGAGGTCCGACAATTGGGGATACACTCGATCGAAGTGTTGGATCAATCCATGCTGGGCAGGAGTGTTGACAAGATGAATTTGGTTGTGGAGGGCAAGCTCATAGAGGCGGTCGTAGCGGTCAGGCAGGGCAGTATCCCCCAACCAAATGCCAGTGCGTGGGTAGGGCTGTCGAGACACTGGGAGTAGAATTTGCGCTTCTGAATCGTGATATGGAATTGGATAAATTTCTAGCCCTAAGATCTTCGCAATCTCGATCGCCGCTTTTAGGGCGTGGACAGCCGAAAAAGAACGCCGCTCAAGCGCTTCGACCAGCACAATCACGGCGTTCTTTTCCATCAATGAATACTAGAGCTGAGGTTGAAAATCAGTTTGACATACTTCTAGCATGCGCTGATCATTTTCGCTTAATTCTGCAATAGCATGGTAGCCCTCTAACCCGACCGGGGCAGATTGTCCCGCCGCTGATGCCACCGAGGTGCTGGCATCAAGGGCAAGGGAGTAGGGATGGACTGTCCGTTCGTAGCTGTCCACCACATTCAGGGCAAGTTGTTCATCCTGAACTTCACCCTGGAAGCAATCAAAGGAAGAATAGGGCATGTAGAAAGCGCCGACCACCCGATCGTCTTCTACCTCAAACACGACATAGGCAGAACCAACCGTCTCTGGTTGAGGGGATTGCCCGTAGAGATACACTCCGTCTGATAGGGAAGGATTCGATCGCTCCAGTGAGGAGGCTTGGGATGTTAAGTTCTGCAAGGAAGTTATCTGTTCTGCTTGAGCAAGATTGGGTAAGCCAACCCAAGCAAAGCTAAGACCCAAAAAGGTGCCAACGAGAGTCTTGGATGATTGACGTAGGGCTTTTCGTAGCGTCGAAAACGTAGTAGGGAATGAATAAAGCACCGTGATCTCTTCCTTAAACTATAAAGACCAGCGAGTTAGAGCAAATTAGCGTAATTTAACTCTAGCGAGAAGGGTATGCCCCTAGTAGATTGCTGCAAAGAATTTACATCGATCGCGAGTGGCTACATCATCGCTTAGACAAGGCATGCCACACATCAACCGATTGGTGTATGTTACCTTCCTCCTCTTGGTGGGATTGTGATCCGTTAGAGGACTGGACTGTGATCTATTGAAGGACTTGCTGTGATCTACATCAGCACTTAAAACAATTCCAGATGCAGAGCTGGTTATTTGAAAAGTTTTTATGAGCGACCATCAACCGTTGATGAAGTCCAATAGGCGCTGATGGAGTAGCTTTACTTGATGTAAGCCACCGTTGTCCCCGTCCCCCCATCCGCCTGTTCAGCGGGTTCAAAATGGGACACCTGGGGATGTTGGTGGAGAAACTCTTGCACCCCTTTGCGCAGTTTGCCAGTGCCATGACCGTGGATAATCCAAATGGGTCCAACGGGGGCATTGGCGATCGATCGTTCTAGCATAATCTCTGCATCCGCCACTCGGCTACCCCGAATGTCGATCGTGTTGTGGGAGGTGCGTATCGTCGGAGCAGCCGGAGCAGCAACGACAGGTGGAGGGGCAGGTTTAGGCTTTTCGGGAAGGTCGGGTTTTTCGCCCTGCAATGATTCCACATCGGCAAGGGAGACCACCATCTTCATCAGTCCAAACCGCACCGTAAACTCCCCGTCCTCATCGGGCAGGGTCAACACCTCAGCGGTTTGTCCAATGCGGGGGACGCGCACCCGATCGCCCACTTGGGGACGAAACCCAGGCTTGGGTTTGGCAGGTTGGCGAGAAGGCAATTGTTGCTCGGCAATCTGGTTGAGGGCATGGGTCGCCTGTTGGGCGTCTTGGGCAGTGACTGTTCCCTGTTGCAGTTTGCGGATGACTTGGGCAATGTCGGCTCTAGCTTGGGCGACCGCCGCCTGCACCGCCTGCTCCTGCTGTTGTTGCAGTGTCCGCTCCCGTTGCTTGAGCAATTCTGCTTTCCGTGCCACTTCCTGGTGCAAGACTTCGGCTTGCTGGACCAATTGCTGTGCTGCCCAGTTTTTCTCCTCCTGCTGACGCCGCTGCGCCTCCAGTCCGGCAATCACTTGATTGACTTCCTGCGCTGCGCTCGCCCCCACCTGCTGCTGTGCCTGCTGAATGATTTCCTCCCGCATCCCCAACCGTCGGGCGATCGCCAACGCATTTGAGCGTCCCGGAATCCCCCAGAGTAGGCGATAGGTGGGTGACAGAGACACATCATCAAACTCCACGGAGCATTCTCAAACCGCTGATCTTGGTACTTCAACGCCTTCAATTCACCGAAGTGAGTGGTGGCGATGGTTAGGTAGGCGTGGTCAGCCAAAGATTTTAATAGGGCGATCGCCAATGCACTACCCTCCGATGGATCGTGCCCGCCCCCACTTCGTCTAGGAGAACCAAGGACGAAGATGGGGGATAGAGGAGGTAGGGTCGGTTTCATCCTTCACCCCGACCGCTTCTAAAATGCGACGGATGCGCTGAATGTGCCCAGAGAAGGTGGAGAGGCTTTGTTGCAGGGATTGTTCGTCGCCAATGTCGGCGAGGACTTGATCAAACCAGGGAATTTCGACGGGTTCGCGGGCAGGAATATAGAGTCCGACTTTTGCCATCAGGGCGGCGAGTCCCAAGGTCTTTAGGGTAACGGTTTTCCCCCCCGTATTGGGTCCGGTGATGGCGACAACTCGAATCTGGGGGTGGATCACCAGGTCAATCGGGACAACGGCAAACCCCTGTTCGTGCTGTTGTTGCCAAACCAGCAGGGGATGGCGCAATTGCCGCAGGACGATCGCCTCCGCAGCGGTCTCCGGCAACTCTGGGGATGCCATGGGAACAAACCGGGGTGGATTGGCTCCCAACCAGAGAGAATAGCGGGCGCGGGCGGTGGCGAGATCGGAGGGTGGTGGCGATCGCCAGTAACTCTTACCAATCCGGCTTAACCCAGCGGGCTAAACCCTTGG
>JAAUSV010000213.1 GCA_012032525.1 Leptolyngbyaceae cyanobacterium SL_7_1 | reverse complement strand
ATCAAAACACTTTTTCCCAAGGCGGGTTTGCCGATTCCACAACACAAACTCCGCGTTGATCTCAGAATTGTAGCTGCCTGTTTCTCCACCCGTCGGAGCCATGATTAGCAGGTCTCCAGCCGGATTGCGTTCAAACTTGACATCAGGATTTGCCCGACACAGTTGATAAAACTGCTCATCGGTCATGTGAATTACAGGTTCTAGGCTGATCTGAAATGCAGTCATAGGATTATCCTACTGACATGACAAACTCCTGATGCCCCAGATCCCGGCTTCTCGGAGAAGCCGGGGATCTGAATGCCTTACATCATCGCGTCTTTATCGGGACATTCCTCGACGCCTTCTGCAACTCCATAGGGATGCATCGCACAGACCAGCATTTCGCCACCATAGCTTTGTCCGTGGTAGTTGCGGCAACCAACGCAGTGGGGATGCTGATTTAGCAAGGGTTCCACCGTCTGGGTGACTGGAGCAGCAGCTTCTAGCAACACGGCATCCACGCGGGTGAGGACGATCGCAAACGGCTCCATCCACTCACTTAACTGCTCATCCAACTGATCAAGAGAAGGACCCATGACTTGATGAATCTGCTCGGCGATCGCCTCAGAAACCTCAATCAGGGCATCCGTTGCCTCATTCATTTCCTTGGCGACACCCTCTAGCCAGTGCTCGACCTCTTCGGCGATGCCATCCCAAAAGGTTGACCATTCCTGTTGCCAGTCTTCCATAGGTTTCTACAGTGCTCTTGTGTGCTAATTTTGCTTGCCCGTCGGGTCGGAGACATTACCCAGCCTCAACTAATCGCCTTTCAATCGCGTTTCAATCGACGCAGTTCTTCTTGTAATTGTTCAACCTGCGATCGCAATTTGTCGGCTTCATTGGGCGAGGCGGGTTCCTCGTCATCTGTCAAAATTTCGATGCGTCGAGGGGCGGCGGGTTGATCAGAGGTCTCAGGGCATCGGTGGCGCGTTGTGCGCGATTTACCATCTCGTCTACCATGCGCTTGGCGTCTTCTGCGGTGATTTCGCCCCGGGCTACCATTTCATCGGCTAGCTTTTGGGCTTGCGATCGCAGCTCGGCGATCGTCCCACTTGCCTTTTCGCCCGCATAGGAAGCAATGCCCACGCCCAAGTAAAATGCTTTTTGAACAATATCTCCAAAACCAGCCATGCTTATCCGGCTCCCTACAGTACTCAGCTAGTGTGTCAACGGGGCAACACCAACTTATGCCATAGCTCTAGGATAGGGGGAAAGTTAAGGAATTGCCCATAAAAAAGCGACCCGGAGTCCACGCCTATCACAAGCATCCCGTATTGCTGCTACCTTCCGGTCCTGACAAGGTTTGGGCGTTGTAATCGCATGAGTCCAGGTCAAACTCAGCATAACACGGGACAGAGCGATCGGGGGAAACCAACTTGTTGTAACGGAGTTGTGCCCTAACTCTGCTGTGACAACCGAAACTTCCACAAATAGGCAGAACAGAGATTGGTGGCAACATGGGCGACGATCGGCACCAACAGATTCTCGGTCGCAAGGGCGCTATAGCCCAGCAGCAACCCCACGATCGTCACCCACAACACATACGCCCAATATTGCTTGCCAATAAAATGCATCACCCCAAAGCAGAGGCTAGACATCACCAAGCCAAACCCATTTAGCCCCAACCCCGGCAGCATGACTCCACGAAACAATAACTCTTCGCTCATCCCAGGCAGCAATCCCAGCCAGACCAAATCAATCCAGGTGAGCGGTCGCAGCACCAGTTCCAGATAGTAGTTGGCACTTTCCCGATAGCCATCCCAGACTTCATACAACAGGGAACTTGCCATCGAAATGCCCAAGCCAATGGCGATGCCGAGCCAGACGGCATTTGTCGTGCACTCGACCGCCAGTAGTGGAGTTTGGTCAAAAAACACCCAGAGTCGGGCGGCAATCAACAGGACGATCGCCGTGATCCCCATTGCCAACAACACTTGGATGCGACTAAGGGGTTCAATGTCAGGAGAAGGGGAGGGATCAGCCACGGCACAATCCTTTATAAAGCCAGTGGACAAAGGGACGCTAACTCTGGGCTAAGGGCATTGGGGTGAATGCCAGCCCGGTGGGCAACCAGTGCGCCCAATGCTGCTAAATATGAGTTTACTCGCAGCGATCGCATTCCTAGCAAATCTGGTGTGGCGTTCATCCGGGTCTGGTTGTCGCGCACTGTCACAAGGTGAGCAGATTGGCTGAGATGCAGCACCGCACTCCCCCCACACGCCGAATCAGGAACCACAATTGCATCGACGTGCTCTGCCCATAGATCGGTTCCGCTGGGGGATGGCTGGGTGACAAACTGGGGAGCACGGGCTAACCCAACTAGCACGCAGGGGAGGAAGGTGTAGCCGAGTTCCTCTGCTGCCGATCGCGGCGAGATCTGGGGATCAAGCGGCAACGGAGCCAATGCCGGAGCGTGGGCACAGGGCACTTGCAAGGTTCGCACCACCAGATGGCTGATGATCGCCTCCGCCCCTGCCAAGGGATCGACGCCCTGCCCGTGGCGATAATTTTGTAACGTTTCACTGCCGATGTCATCGGGAAACCGAACCACCACAGCGATCGCCCGCGCTCCCGTTTGTTTCAGTGAGGTCTCCGCCGCCCGCAACAAGCTGTCGGGGTGTTGAATCGTTCCCCAGGTTGCCCCAGAGGATGCCGTTTTTAGTTCCACCCCCAAGGGCTGATCGGTGACGACATAATCTGTGAGCGGCAAGCCCAGGGTTGCCCGCACCGCATCGGCAGCTTGCAGGTGGCGAGTGCGCAATTCTGGCTCGATCGCCTGATCAATCACCAACCCCACCGGGTTTTGATGCACCGGACGCAAGCCCCAATTGCCTGCCGCAAATTGATCTAGCGCGTAGCCTTCTACGTATAGCACATTGGGCAGCGACCAATAGAGCTGTGCCCCATTCAACACGTTGGGATGGGTGATGACGCGATCGGCAACCTGCGCCATCGCCCGTACTACAGGCAAGGCATCTCCGGCATAACCGCCGATCGCCGCTCCAATTCCTGTCGGCACAATTACAACCACGGTGTAGGGACGCTGGCTCACACTGTCCTCACCCGTTGGGAACTAATTAGGGTTGACCAACCTGTTTCTACAATCACGACTGCCTCAATTTGCATGATCTGTTGAGCCTCGTCTACTGCTGTGATCGCCCAACGCAACGGTTCGCCATAGGAACGCAATGCCTGGAGGATCGAGGGTTCGATCTGCTGAAGCGGAACTTGGGGGAGGTCGATCGTGATCAATTGGAAGGTCATTGGGTTTAGCGACGAACGTAATGGGTTGACTGAGAGCTGAAATGCAGTTCTCTTTTGGGACAGGCATCTTGTTCGTCCAAACAGGGCAACCTCCCAATTCATCCTTCCGCCCTCATCCTTCATCCTTGCTTTTGAAACTGTCCAAATTGCAGGTGATATACCGTGTCTTCTTTTTCGGTTTCGATCTGCAAGTCCGATCGGGGATAGGCAACGCAGAGCAGCGCGTAGCCTTGGGCTTGCAATTCGGGGCTGATGCCCATGCCATCGGTTTGATCGACCGTGCCACTGAGCAGTTGAGCCGCACAGGTGGTACAGACGCCTGCGCTACAGGAATTGGGAAGATCGAGTCCGGCGGCTTGAGCCGATGCCAGGACGGTTTGATCGTCAGGGGCGGCGATCGTGTGCTGTTCGCCTTGGTGATGAATCGTGATTGAGTACGTATTTGCCATTGCTCTTGTGAACCCTTAGTTCATCTCACCTTCGGTGGGAAAGGTGCGTTTGAAATCGTCGATTAGATCATCAATTTCTTCCAGTGCTTGATTCACATCGATCCGCAGAGTTCCTAAGTCAGGCTGTTCTAAAAGTTTGACGAGGGATTCGCGCTTGCCTTCGATCTGTTTGATCCGCTCCTGAATAGCTTGAAAATCTAGCATTTTCGACTCCAGTGCTTTACCTTATTTACCCTAGCCTAAATTGGCAATGATTTTGGCGAAGGAACGGGGAATCGCCGTAAGATAATTACTAAAAATCAAACAGGTTTTATGCTAGGCAAAATTTCCTTGGGTTCGGTGGGGTTGGTTGTGGGTGGCATCTTGACGTTTATGGGCTTTGCTGCGTACTTTACCGATCACCCTACCGTTAATTTGATTGGCTTCTTCTATGGCATCCCCCTGTTGCTGGGCGGATTATCCCTCAAAGTCACAGAGCTAAAACCAGTGCCCTTATCCCAGGAAACCCCTGCCCAGGTCGCTGCCCTGCGCGACCAGCAATCGACCGCCACCCAAACCCAGATTCGCAAAGACGTGACTCGCTATCGCTATGGCGAACGGGCACACCTCAACTCCTCCCTTAGCCATCTGGGGCTAAGCCCCACGGATGAAGAACGTCCTGTGCTCATGGGGTTGCGGGAAGAGGAAATCGAAGGAGCCTACGCCCTGATTTTGGAATTTGACTCCCCCATGATTGGCTTTGATACGTGGCGGCAAAAGCGGGAGAAGATGGAGCAATTTTTTGGTCCCGGTGTGCGGGTGGACTTGGGACAACCTGCGGAAAAGAAGTGGAGGTGGCATTGATTTCAGCGCCACCGATCGCCGTCACCAGTTGATTTGTAAGGGTTTGGCAATGCCAAACCCTTACGGCATTGCCAAACCCCAACGAATGTTAGTAGCGGATCTGTAAGGTCACGGAAGCACTAACCTCCTGCTCTCCGCCCACCACCGGAGTTGGGGCAGCTTCTGCTGCCGCAGATTGCATCCGAGCCATATCCTGGAAGATCGGCATCGGAGGAGCCGCCCCATTGACTTGAATACTCACCACCTCTTGGCGATCGAGTCCCATTGCACTCAACACCGCATCTGCCTGATCCAATGCATCCTGAGTAGCTTCTTGCAATGCCACCTGCCGCGCCTGATTCCTTGCCTCGTCCGATGCAATAAAGCTGACGCCATCGATCCGACTAGCTCCAGCATTCACCGCATCATCCAACAGCGTCCCTGCCCGCTCGGTGGCAATCTCAAAACTAATGGTGTTAGAAGCGGTGTAGCCGATGATCCGTTGGCGGTTGTTGGAGTAGTCGTAGGTGGGGCTGAGGTAAATACCCGTGGTTTGCAATTTGCTGACATTGCGCGATCGCACCAACTCGACCACCGCATTCGATCGCCGTGCCACTTCCTGCTGCACTTCCTCTGCGGTTCTACCCTGTGCTTCCACTCCCAAGCGCACTTGAGTGATGCTGGTGGCAATGCTTTCGTTTCCCTGCCCAGAAACCGTAATGGTGCGCATTAACTGCTCCTGTGCCCATGCGGGGGCGATCGTGGTTAGGCTAATCAGGCTGAGCATCAAGGGAACCATAGCCCCCAGTCCCAGTAGTCGTCCTGAACGAACTAGATCACGTTTCATAAATTCCTGTCTCCTCACAGCGATGATGGTTCTACTGTGTCATTTCAAATCCTAAACGTTTGTTTGGTTACAGTTTTGGCAACTGCATTAGTTCTAAATGATTGCAACTTGCATTTAATTGCATTTGACCAACTGGGCGATCGCCTGACTAGCTCGTCTGGGTCTACGGGTTTCGTTAAGTGAGTTTGAAATCCCGCGCGTTTGCTTATGCCAGGCGCGTGACGATCGTGGAGCCTACCTTAATCGTTCTGATGATAGAGGTTATGCCATAAAACAACGTGATGACCCAATGTTTACGCAATTCAGAACGATAAACAGAGCATGGCGCGATCGCCATTCGATTGGGACGCTACCTCAACACCTACGTCGATGAGCACAAACTTCGATTGGTCTGCAATTGCTTGAGAAACAGCATTAGGCTCCCCATCGACTATCCAAATTAAACAGATTAATTAAGGCTTCGACCACCCCATTAGTCCACCCAAACCCATCTTGTGTAGGATATTCTCCCCCACCTGCCTGTTTGGTTACGTCACAAACATCATACTTCTCCATCATTTTGCCGGTTTCTGCGTATACTCTGCTTGCAAGGACAACGAATCGTTCAGCAATCTTGCAAGCGAGATCTTCATACCCATAATTCAGCAATCCTTTTACCGTTATCCACTGCAATGGAGCCCAACCGTTTGGAGAATCCCATTGCTGCCCCGTGTGATTTAGAGTTGTTACCACCCCACCAGGTTTCAAAAATCTTTCTCTATTCTCTGTACGACCCTCTTCGCCTGGGCGTATTCTACTAAGTGAAAGAAGAGTGGAAACATCCCGGCTAATGACAAAACATTGCTTCTCCTAGACTCTGTCCAACAATAGTCGCAAAACCAACCCTCATCTTCATCCCAACAGTATTTCCATAGAACATTCCTACGAACTGCTGCGTTTTTCTGATAGAACTCACGCTCAGATAGTTTTGTGGAATATTTAGCAAGATATAGCTCCATATTGTAAACGAGGCAGTTTAGCTCAACCGGAATGATTTCCGTAGTTCGGATGCTTGATAAATCCCAACTAGTTAGCCAACGGCTACTAAAATCCCATCCTGATTCTGCTGCCGCTCGGATGTTTCGGTACAAATGCTCTCGACGTTTATTAGAAGCATCTATGTATGTGCTTATATCTTCTCGATAAGATTCCTGTCGAGGAATATTTTCTTCATCCCAATATCGGTTTAGCACCTCTCCTGCATCGAGTCTTACAACTCTTTGAATATCCTTATTATGTTCTGTCAGCTCATTTTGACCAGCCATCCAGTAGCGATACTCGGCTTGAAGTTGAGGTAGGTATTGAGAGATTGCCGAAACATTCCTCTGTTGCTCCCGTTGCTGTTCCTCTTGCTCTCTAAGTAATTGCAACATACAGCAAAAAAAAGGAGGTTGTGATCGACTTAAATAATAAACCCGATTACCGTTTGGAATATGACCGTATTCATCGATTAATTGAGCAAAGTTTGCTACCATTTGCTCAATCCAATCGACGTGTCCAGAAACAACCAATCCCAAGAATGTGAAGTAACTATCCCAATAATAAATTTCTCTAAATCTCCCACCGGGCACAACGTAGGGATTGGAAAGTGAGATGAGGGTACTGTATTTCGGAACAGTTTGAGTTTCTCTATATAGCTGAGACCACATGGTACGAATGTGTGCCCTCATTCCAGAAAAATGTCCTTCACAAACAAAATTCTCCAAAACGAAGCGCCTTAAATTAAAGCTAGTCTGTTGTTTTTCCTGTTGATATCGTTGGCATATTAAGTCCCCATTCTCAATAGGATAACTATCTGGAAAAGTTTTTGAGTCTTTAAAGATTCTGGCATTCTGGACTGCTTCAAATAGCTCGCCCTGAATCTGAATGTACTTGAATGACTGAGTCTCATCTCGGCTAGGCATTCCCTTCCCCATTTATAAGTCTCATTTAGCAGACAGTATCACTATCCATGCAGCAAGAAATAATAATGGAAACGTATACCAAGGATAAAAAAATCTTTCTATCTTTTTGGCTCTACGCCCAATGGTTGTTTTTTTCAGTAGCTCGTCTATTGCGCTTGCACCTCCCCACAATACGAACCCAGATGAAATAGAAGTTAGTGTTCCAAGAATACTTAAAATGAGAATTAGCTTTTGAGCATCTTGCTTATCCCATGCAAATCCAAGGGCAGCAAACAGCAATCCCTGTAATGTTATGAACCAAGTGATTCGATGATTCATCAAGTCATTCTCATGGATAAGGATCTGAAGATAAATTTCTTCATCAGATAAAGCCATTGTTTTTCCTCCGATTCTCAATTATGGTTTAGTTAACACTTTCAAGCAGTAGTCAATTCCTGTAGTGGTTGTTCACAGCATTTGCTATTAAGACAACTTCCCAGTTAACAACTGCACTACAGTAAAGTTATATCTGTATGAAACACACAAATTCATCATGCTTCCCGAAAATGAACCAAACAAGATGAATGACGCGGCATCCTAAGTTTCGGTTGGCAGTGAAGCGGTTGTTCAATTTCCCTAACGCGAATCGGCTTGATGATGGAGTGAAGCGCGATCGTAACGTTCTGTTACGCCGCTTAATATAACGTCGCAACTTTTCGTCAAAAGGGCTTGATACACTAAAAGCGTGAAAGCATCGATAGTGCTTCAATTCAGACCAATGCATTTCTGCAATGGCAATCGCCTGGGTCTAGTAGTCATAAACAGATAGGTCATAAACAGATAGGGTTTAGTGATGGTAGATACGCTCAAAAAACCTGAATTTGACGAACTGCGTCCGGGCGTCAAAGCTCCGGCAAAAGAGACGATTTTAACGCCCCGGTTCTACACCACCGACTTTGACGAGATGGCAACGATGGACATCTCCGTCAACGAAGACGAACTCAGGGCAATCCTGGAAGAATTTCGGGTCGATTACAACCGCCACCACTTTGTGCGCGACGAGCAATTCCAGCAATCGTGGGATCACATTGATGGGGAAACCCGCCAGTTGTTTGTCGAGTTTCTAGAGCGTTCCTGCACGGCTGAATTCGTCCGGTTTCTTGATTGTACAAAGAACT
>JAAUSV010000212.1 GCA_012032525.1 Leptolyngbyaceae cyanobacterium SL_7_1 | reverse complement strand
CGCCTTCAGTCCGGAAGTCAACAAGGCTGCTTGCAAGCAGGTAAGTTTATCGGGGCGATCGCCAAACTCTGTGGCGGCGGGGGCGGGGGACGCCCAAATTTAGCTCAAGCGGGGGGACGTGACCCCAGTAAGTTGGCGGAGGCGTTGGCGGAAGCGAGGACTCAACTACTCGATACGTTGGGCTAAGCATTAGTCCTGTTGCCGGCTCTGCTGGTGGGATGGGTCAATTTGCCAGTGCAATAGCCGGGGTAGTTGGGATAGATCCAGCAGATAATTGCCGATCCAGAGGACAATTTGCCCGATCAGAATCGATCGCAGCCACCCCAGTTCAACCTCTGGCACATACGCCAACCCTGTGACTAACTGCCAAACCCGATACGGCAGATAAACATAGGGCACCATGACAAAAACGATCGAGCGGAACTGCCGCAGACACAAACTCTCTGAAAGAATCTGCAATCCTAGTAGTAGCAAATAGGACAGCAACACAGCCACGGCCCTGGAATATCCCTGCCAGAAGCACCACCCCAGGGCAACCACCGGTAGACCAATCCCAATAATCTGAATACTGAGAAACCAAATCCTAAACCAACCCGGCAATGGCTGGGGCAGGGTATAGGGTTTGGCATTTTTCCACGCCCACCCCACAATCAGGAAAAACAGAGTGGCGATCGCCACAAACAACAGATTTTCGTAGAAGAAGGGCACGAGGATCACAGGACTTTAAGGATGATACCCCAAGTATGTCATGCCAATTCCTGGGTGAAGCGTTGGCAGTGGTTCACCGAGCACCTTCAGAGATTTAACACAGCTTGCCAGTTGTCGATCGCACTAGGCAACCACACCCACTCCTGTTCCAGATTGCTGGGATAAAACCCATTTGGGTCAGCCGCCAATACCTGATCCCGTAGTGCTACAACCTGATGAATCAGCGCTTCCTGTTGGGAGGCATCGCGTTTTGATTGTTCCAACAGAATTAGCGCTCGGATCGCACAACTGGTGGGATTGCTATAACAATCAGTGTCACCTGCGTCCAAGGTGGCGATCGCCTGCCACTCCAGATCACTCCAGTTGGGTGAGGATTGGCTCTCGACGTAGTAGGCGAGGGCAAGGGCATTGCGGTACAACGGGGAACCGGGGTTGCGATCGACTGCCGCTTTCCAAGCAATTTGAGCATCGGCAAAGGCACTGGCTCCGGCATAGCCCGATCGCCCCGCTTGCCAGGCAAATCGCCCCCGCAGAAATGTAGTCTCGGCATTGCCAATATTCATGGCATTGGCTGCCTGCAACGCCATATCTGCGCGTTGCAGATCGCTATAATCCAGCAGAATTTTTACCGCTTCATTGGCAACGGCAACGTTGGCGCCGCTGGGTTGGCGGTAGCCTCGAATAGCCAGGGATTCCAATTCGGCTTGGCTGGCTCCCACTAGATCGGCTTCATCAATTGAGATGGCAGGCGGCGGTGTTTCCACTCGACGGGGTGGAGTGGGCTGAGGATAATCTGTGTCGCGCTGGGGGCGTCTAGGGGTGGTTCCCTGGCGATCGCTCACAGTCACGGCTGACCGGGGTGGAGGCGCGGCGTTGCCCCCTTCAGCCTGATCGACCTCTGCATCGGCGATCGCCTCTTCTTCAGCAGGAGTGGGCGAGACGGATTCCGTTGGCAACGGACTAGGACTGGCTGGAGTCGGACTAGGCAAGGCGGGAACCGTTGGCGATTCTGCTATCTCTGGTGGTTGAGGTTGCTGCAACAATGGAGCAAGTAAAACAGCCCCCAAACCAACTGCTCCTAAAACCGCCGCCGCTACTGTCAGACGCCAACGCGAGTTTGACGCCCTTGGTTGCCTTGGAGTGATTGACCGAGTGGGCACGGGGGATACGGACTCAACCTCAATGGTGGTCGGTGCATTCGATGGGATTGGAATATCCTCAGTCGGATTGACCAGAAATGGACTGTAGGGAGGCGGAGAGGATTGAAGTAGATCTAACCCGTTGGCAGTTAATCCGGGCAGGAGAAGGGCAGCGGTGGGGGTGGGTGGAGAGGATGGGGTGGGCGTTGCTGATAAATCCTCGACAATAGCGGCGATCGCCTCGTCAGGCTCTACCTCTAGCTCGTCATCAATCAACAGGGCTTCATAGCCTATTTCCTCTACCTCATCCAAGTCCTCATCTCCCCCAACGATCGCCTGGGAAATGATTTCCAGATCGCGGCTCAAGCTAGTAGACGCCTCTTGGGCTGACCCAAAGGCAAGCCCTACTGGGGTTTCGCTGATCAAGCTAGAAAAGAGTTGGCGATCGGTACTATCGGTGGTGGCACGCTCACTAGAAACCAGATAGCCATCAAACTCTGGGTGCATGTAGAGGATCGGCAATGCCCAGTAGAGCTGACGAGAGCCATAGGAGGAAATTAAGCCCTGTCGTGCCCGGTTGAGGCTGAGGTCGATGGGATAGCCCTGTTTGAGGTTGCGGTAGAACAGGCGAGAAAACGCCAGAGCCACATTGTCGGGAATTTGCTCTGCCATGACCACTGCGGCTGGAACCCCCCGGCTGATCAAAGCTTCCGCCAAGTTCCAACCTTCCAACTCAACGGCAGGCTGGTCTGCCACGGGAAACGACCCTTGGCAGGAATTGAACACTGCCATGTAGACGTTGTTATTGACCAACAAGCCTGCTAGGTCATCGCCCCGCAGGATCTCCGTCAACCCCGTGTCTCGATTGACCAGATACAGATTACCGCCTGAGGCTCCCAAGCTGCTGTGTCCCGCATAGTGAAATACCTGGTAATCGCCCTGCTCCAATGCTTGGGTCAGTTCCTCCCGTCCAGGTTGTTCCAAAATCGTCAGTTGTACATCTGGAATCCCAGCGTCAAATCCGCTGGCTCCACTGCTGCTCAATTCCTGGCTCAAGAGCATCGCCTCTCGCCGCAGATTCAATCGATCTTGGTCACTGGGAGAGGCGATCGCCATCAAAATCCGCAAGGGCTGTCCCGGTGCAATGCCCGACGGTAGGGGGGTTCGCATCAGCCGCATCCCCGTCAAGTAGCGGGAAAACAGCACATTGATCCCGGTGGTCAATGGGTAAAACATCAATCCCAATCGAGGATTGGAGTAGACTGGCTCCATTGCCGGATTGCTTTCGCAGAGTACTTCCCAGGGCAAGCGAGGCAACTGCAATCCCCGCAACCCCAAGCGCAACCGCAGCATCTCGCCCCGGTGATGGGCAATTCCTTGAGCTGAAACCCAACTATCCCGCAAGCTGCCTTGAAACAGGGCTTGATAAAACTGCTGTCCCAGCCGGATTAGATTCAGAGAAGGGTTGTTGATGGTCTCATCGAAGCGATCGCTCGAAGATTGACTTGCCGCTGTAGGATTTTCTAGCAGAGTCACCAACGGATCATTTAACAGGTGACGGGCTTGATCGAGCCAGGAGTCGATCGCCCACACCACCTGTTCTTCCCCCAATGGCACACCCTGGGCGACCCGCTCCGTCCGCACCAAAAACTCCTCATCCCCCAAGGGGGTCACTGAAATGTGAAAGTCCTGAGTCACCGTCGTTTGCGCTCTTACTAAATAGTAGATAGACCAATCAGCAAATAAATCAACTCAATCCTTGGCTCTGTGACTAAACAGCAAGCCAGCCCAATTCTAGGGATTCAATCGGGGGTGCCCTGAGTTCTGAACAATCAGCAGCGGTTTAAAGAACATTTACAATCGTGCGAGAAGTGATCAGGAATGGATGAAGCGCCCATAAATGCAAATTGAGCATGCAAATTGAGAAATTGCACTGGGTTGATCAAATACCCGATGCCCCTATCCCTCTTCCACTGTAGCGTAGGGGTTTGTTGACCCTACAAACCCGTGTTCCAGTTTGCAGGCTGGCAAACGGAGTGGTTTGTTGGAAACTAGTTGTTGAGTTAGGTGACTAATTCCTAGTGACCGACGACCGATGGTTCCATTGTGGGGGCTGCTCCAATCGCGTGGGCGATCGCGCCTGCATCAATCCCCTAAACAGAGGATGGGGACGATTGGGGCGCGACTGAAATTCTGGATGAAACTGGGTGGCAATGAAGAACGGATGGTTGGGCAATTCCACAATTTCTACTAACCGCCCATCGGGGGATGTGCCGCTGATGATGTAGCCAGAATCGAGGAACAGGTTGCGGTAGGCGTTGTTAAATTCGTAGCGGTGGCGATGGCGCTCGTAAACCACCTCTTCGGTGTAGAGGCGATCGGCAAGGGTATGGGGCACAATCCGACAGGCATAAAGTCCAAGGCGCATGGTGCCACCCAAATCCACTACGTCCTGTTGTTCGGGCAGCAGATTGATCACCGGGTGGGGGGAAGCCGGATCAAACTCGGCGCTATTGGAGCGATCGAGCTGTGCCACGTGCTGCGCCCATTCGATCACTAGGCATTGCATTCCCAAACACAACCCCAAGTAGGGAATTTGGTGCTCACGGGCGTATTGCACGGCATTGATCTTGCCGTCAATCCCCCGATGCCCGAAGCCACCCGGAACAATGATGCCATTTACCCCTGCCAGTAAGGTTTCAACTTCTTCGGCAGTCACCTCCTCGGAGTTGACCCAACGAATGGTTAGTGCTCCACCAAGGGCGATCGCCGCATGACGCAATGCCTCCAACACCGACAAGTAGGCATCGCTCAGGCGAACATATTTACCCACAATCGCGATTTCGACTGCGTGCGTGGGGCGATACAGTTGATCCACCAACGTGCGCCATTGATCCAAATTGGGGACTCGTTGCGGCAGTTGTAGCAGTTCCAATACCTGATGTGCTAGCCCTTCCTGCTCCAGGATCAGAGGCACTTCGTAGATCGTGCCAGCATCCTGAGCGGTAATCACACATTCCACTGGGACATTCGCAGAATTCGGAAAGCTTGTCCTTCATACCGGGATGGAGAGGGCGATCGCAGCGGCAGATCAGCATGTCGGGTTGGATGCCGATCGATCGCAACTCTTTAACGGAGTGCTGGGTGGGCTTGGTTTTCATTTCCCCCGCCGCCGGAATCCAAGGAATCAAGGTGACGTGCATGTAGAGAACATTACGCCGTCCCACATCTTTACGAAATTGCCGAATCGCTTCGAGAAACGGCAACGACTCGATATCACCAACGGTGCCACCAATTTCTGTAATCACTACGTCGGGATTGGTGTTGTGTGCCACCCGCAGAATGCGTTCTTTGATCTCGTTGGTGATGTGGGGAATCACCTGCACCGTGCCGCCGTGGTAATCGCCGCGCCGCTCTTTGTTAAGCACCGCTTGGTAGATAGACCCCGTGGTAACGCTGTTGAGCCGCGACATGGAGGTGTCGGTAAAGCGTTCATAATGTCCCAAGTCGAGGTCGGTCTCGGCTCCATCTTCGGTGACAAAGACTTCCCCGTGCTGAAAGGGACTCATGGTGCCGGGGTCAACATTGATATAGGGGTCAAGTTTTAGGATTGACACAGAATAGTTTCGCGATTTTAGCAGCCGCCCCAGACTTGCTGCCACAATACCTTTGCCAATGCTGGAAACCACGCCGCCCGTTACAAATACAAATTTAGTCATACGTTATAGAGATGCTCGTCTGCCCATCCTGCAAACACCCATTCATTGTGCCATAGCGATTCTGTCCTGCACGGATAAACCGACAGATTCCCAGCTCCCTTAGAGAAGCTGGGAATCTGAGCAGCTAATTTGACACAACTCTATCGGGTGGGCAACTGATTGCTGTTGTAGGCATCGAGACTGTAGGCGGGGACTCGCTGAGTATAGTCAGTTTCGGTTCCTGTGACTACGATCGCCAGCTTTTCAAAGGATTGGGAGCGCCAGTTGCGCTCATGGATGGGCTTGGTCTGCTCACCCCGGAAGTACGCTTGAGTGCCGATCATCGCTACTGCTACCCAGCCAATTACAAATAACGTAATTAGAATCGCCATATTTGTTACACTCCGCAAATTTAAGGGTTGTAAATTCAACTCTAGAACTTTATGTAAACAAATATAGCAAATTATTTCAATTTTGTAACATTACTTGTTTTTTATAAACATCGATGTTAAAAAATGGCTCAAATGATGTTAGAGAGATGGCTCAAATGGGGTTGATGGGACAGCCGGAGTAATCCACTGCGTCATCAGCGATCGCTTAGACGCCACAAAGCCTGTTTTCTCATACAACGATCGCGCCCCATGATTGTCCTGACCAACCTCTAAATGCAACTAGGTCAGCCAATTTAAAGGTGGGTGGCATCAGCATGAGGGAGAAATAAAAACCGTTGTAGCAACAATCTGTGGCTCATTGTAATACTTTATACTACAGGTGTAATATAAACAAAATCTAAAAATTCCAAAGAATAGTTGCAAGTCATACTCATTACGAGTATGATTTAAGAGTGAAATGAATCAGTTGGCACACGATTCATGCTTCACCCAGAGGATCAGAACTCAAGCGACAAGGTTTCTGATTACCAATTTAGTTGCACTCTTTACCGTCAGCCTTTGACCTCAGTACTCCCCCACACTGGCTAGCGGATAGCTAAAGCCAATAGCCAAAAATACTAGCTAAAAGCAAACGGCGATCGCTAGTTGCCATTCGCTCAACGCTTTTCTTGCAGATCAATTACTTCTTAGGAGGATGACATGGCTCATACTTTAGCGCCATTGCCCTACGACTACGCTGCATTGGAACCCCACATCGATGCCCAAACCATGCGGCTGCACCACGACATGCACCACGCCACCTATGTGAAAAATCTGAATGCCGCGTTGGAGCAACACAGCAATCTCCAATCCAGCACCGTTGAAGAGTTGGTGACAAACTTAAACGACGTTCCTGAAGCGATTCGCACTGCCGTACGCAATAGCGGGGGTGGACATGCCAACCACACCCTGTTTTGGACGCTGATGGGTCCGAATGGGGGTGGCGAACCAAAGGGGCGATCGCCAATGCCATTACTCAAACCTTTGGGGGTTTTGATGCCTTCAAACAAGAGTTCAACACAGCGGGCACGAAGGTGTTTGGCAGTGGTTGGGTCTGGCTAGTAATGAATCATGGGCAGTTGCAAATCACCACAACGCCCAATCAGGACAGCCCACTCACGGTCCGACAAACCCCCCTGTTAGGGAATGACGTGTGGGAACACGCCTACTACTTGAAATACCAAAACCGTCGCCCTGAGTACTTAACGGCTTGGTGGAATGTGGTCAATTGGGAAGAAGTCAACCGCCGATTTGAAGCAGCTTAATTGCTCAATTACCTCCTCCCGTAGGAGGAGGTTTTCAGCTTCTCCCGTCCATTATTAATGTAAGCAGAGTTTAATTCTGGCTCAGGTCTTGCTTGCATTAGAGAACTTCTGCATGATTAGTTGAGCACAAATTTTGTCCATATCCTACTAGGAGAACCCCATGGTCGCTACGTTAGAAACCAAGCAAACCGAAGTCGTCAAGACCTTGAACCGTGAACAAGCCAACGCATTGGTCGCTTACTTGAATTACAAGAAATACCATTGGTCAACCTTTGGTCCGTTGTTCCGCGATTTGCATCTGTTGTTTGAAGAGCACGGCAACGAAATCTTTGCCATGATCGATGAATTAGCGGAGCGCAGCTTGATGCTGGATGGTAAGCCTGTGGCTGATCCGGCGCAGTATCTGCCTACGGCAACCGTGGAACCCTCGGAGGGCGACCTGTCGGTGCGGGCGATGGTGGAAGAGGCGATCGCACCCACGATCTGATCATCGAGGAAATGCACCAGGATGCAGGAATCGCCAATGATACAGGCGATATTGGTACGGCGGATCTTTACACTCGTCTTGTGCAAGTTCACCAAAAGCAACGCTGGTTTTTGAAAGAGATTCTGAGAAAGGGTGACAATCTGGTTTCCTAGAGGGTTGATCCTGGTTGACTGACAAAACTCTTGAAATCTTTGAAAAATCGTAGGTTGGGTTGAGGCACGAAACCCAACACCAAATCTCTGTCAATGTTGGGTTTCGCGATGCTCAACCCAACCTACGCAAAACGTTTTGTCAGTCATCAGGGGCCGATCACTCATCTCCGGTTAATCAATCTTCCGGCTAATTAATCTAAGGTAGGGTGGGCAGTGCCCACCCTTTTTGATTGAACCTCGCTTCAATGATGTCTTCTTCTTTAAATCTCGATCGCATTCTGGTTCTGATTCCCGTACGCAACGAGGAAGCGACGATCGCCACCGTCATTCAATCCCTACACCAAGTGGGGCTACATCAGATTCGTGTGATCGACAACGGTAGCAGCGATCGGAGTGCAATGGTGGCTGAAGCAGCCGGAGCCAAGGTGGTGGTTGAGCCGCAGCCCGGTTATGGTCGAGCCTGTTGGCAAGGCTTGCAAGACCTACCGCCTGAAATTGAGTGGATTTTGTTTTGCGATGGCGATGGCAGCGATGATCTAAGTCAGTTGCCTGAGCTATTTGCAAAGGCTGGTGAGGCTGAGTTTGTCTTGGGCGATCGCCGTGCCACTGCCGCCGGACGAGCTAACCTGACGCCAGTGCAGAATCTGGGCAATTACCTGG
>JAAUSV010000211.1 GCA_012032525.1 Leptolyngbyaceae cyanobacterium SL_7_1 | reverse complement strand
GTCCTGCACGGACAAATCGCCCGATCGGTGCTGGGGGTGGGTCGGTGGCGTCCGCCGGGCATGCCTGTAAGGTGCAAATAATGGTTCCGCCATCGGGAGTGAATTTGAAGGCATTGCTCAACAGATTTAGCAGCACCCGTTGAACCTTAACGGCATCTAGTTCAGCCGACAGAGCATCGGGTACGTGCACGTCAAATGTCACCTGTTTTTCCTCTACCAATCCATCAAAATTGGCAGTGGTGAGACGCACCAGTTGAGCGAAGTCAACTGGTGCGTAGTTCAGTGTCATTTTGCCCGCTTCTAACCGGGAAACATCCAACAGATCGTTCACCTGCTTCAGCAACAGTCGAGCATTGCGATCGATAATTTCTAGATCGCGCCGATGCTCTGGGTTAAAACTCCCCAGCTTGAGCAACTTTTCGCTGGGTGCCAAAATCAGAGCCAATGGAGTGCGCAACTCATGACTGACATTGGCAAAAAATTGGGTTTTGAGATGATCAAGTTCCTGAAGTTGTCCATTCAGTTCTTCCAATTTATTGTTTGCCGTTTCTAGATGCGATCGCCGTTCCTCCGACAGTTTGGCGGATTCGACCAAAATTAGGGCTTGTGGCACCAGGGTGGGCAACAGCAGGGCGGTGGTGACAGAGCGATCGCCGTCAACACCTTCAGTGCCCCCGACAGCCAGTAGGTGGGATGCCACAGCGTCCATACCTCCATGAAGTGAGTACTGCCACAGGCAATAATGAAGGAGCCAAACGCCAAAAACATCCAGTGAAAGGGAATTTCCCGCCGCGTTTTGTAGACCAAGTAGGCAAGCGTTGCCGAGATCGCCACATACGCCAAGGCAATCAGGGAGTCTGAAACAACGTGTAGCCACACTAGCCCCGGCTTCCACAGATAGCAGTGCCCGTGGGGGATAAACTCATTAGCCGTCAGTAGAACATTCCACCATCCCGGAAGGAGCAGGACTAGAACAAGGGCAGCTACCGACGCCGCTACCCCATAGCTAAGGTTGGTTCGATCAATGCCTATCATCGTTTCTAAGATTAATTAGAACGTTCGCCACTAGATCTCCTAGGATAGTGGATCAATCCATTTTGAACCTCTGATAACAGGAATACAAATCGCCCGGAATTGTAGGCAGAAGGTGTGTAAACAATCGGTGATGAGTTTGACCTACGTATGCTGTCTACCCCGTCTGCGATCGCCTGTTCTGCTTTGCTTTTGGTTGGGTTTGGTAGCTGGCTCGCCGCCCCTGCATCGGCAGAACCGCGAGGGCTAACGGGTAGCTACATTGGAGTGGCGATCGATGGCGAAGACCCCAGCAGTAGCTTCAATTCGTTGATCGACACAGGCAGTGATGTGGCAACCATCATTGAGCGAGTGCTAGACGATCGCCCCACTGGAGCGCCCAATGGAGCCACCGTCGATCGGCAATTGCAAGGACGGCTGGATGTGCCAAATGCACCCATCTCGGTGCGGGCTACGGCGATCGTAGGAGATGATGTCCGAGCGGTTTTGCCCACCCTCTCCTACGATTTTCCCGTAGGCAACAATGCCAACCTCTACGCCGGGGCAGGCTATGTATTTATCACAACTCCAGGAACGGCAACTCCGCTGGGCGATCGCAATGGCGTTGTCTTGACGGCTGGGGCGGAAACTGCGATCGGAGAAGATGTGGTGATCTACGGCGATGTGCGATTTCGCCCCGATGCCCAACGCCAGAGCGAGACTTCTCAAACCCGCGTACAAGTGGGGATTGGCAGGCGGTTTTAGCGTGCTACTCAGCAAACACACCCTGCCATCACGCTATTTCTTCCCAGACAGATTTTTTCGGTTGCGGGTCACCATCCGGCTACAGCCAATGCGATCGCCAAACTCGTGACACTGGTTGGTTCAGGAACTGCTTGCTGATCCAGTTGATTCAACAAACCATTCAACACTTGGGTGTAATTGGCGGTGCGTTCTTCAATTAAGCCGGGGAAGGTGCTGCTGATAAATTCCACATTGTCGGTAGCGGGTTCGTGCCAAGTTGCTCCAAAGGGAACCCTTGGGTCAGCCGTTTGCTGGTAGCCATCTAGATCGCCAATCTCCCAGTTAGTGGCTTCCACCGCCAATACTGGAATCAAGGGTTCGATCACATCAAAAGCTTCCAAATCGCTGCAACACCCTGTTCCTGCCGGATACGCAGCATTCAACCCCGGATTGGTGCGGGCATCAATCCCTAATTCTGCGGCAATATCTAACGCCGTATCTCGCAGATTGCCCAATTCTGGATTGTCTGTGGCATTTCTCCCAGCATTGAAATACATGTAGTCTCCAACGATCAGACTGTCGAGGTTGATCATCCCCACAGTATTTTTGATCTGCTGTTGGGTCAGATTATCGGCGTAATAGCGTGACCCCACCAAGCCAACTTCTTCTGCACCAAACAAAATAAAGGTATAGGTGAGATTTGTCTCTGGTTCAAGCCGTTGAGCCAGTTCAAGTAGCACCCCCATTCCAGAGGCATTGTCGTTTGTGCCCTCTAAAGTGGAGCGATCGAGAAACGTGCCAGCCAACCCAATGCCACTGGGAGCAGAATCATAATGGGCACCAACGATCAGTTGCTTACCAGTTGTCCCAATCCGTTGCGCAACAATGTTGTAGGAGCTGTAGAGTTGCCCGCCTCGTCCTGGATAGGTAAAGGGTTGGAGCACTGGCTCATAGCCAAAACTCACCAACTGTTGAGTCAAATAATCAATGGTTTCTTGCTCCTTGGCAGTGCCAACAGAACGACCAGCCAAGTTCTCGGAAATATAGTAGACCTCCTCGGCGGCTAATGAGCCAAAACTAGCGGCGATCGCAGGAGTAGACGTTAGCAGTGGAGCAACAATTGGTAGAAGCGCCCAATGCATTTTTTGTACAAGCCGTGATGTCATATCGTTACCCAAATAGTTCGCTAAAAGAGAAAAACCTGCGCTTGTGGGGGACTCGCTGGATTTCATCAGTAGTGTTATTGATTGCTCAGGCAAATTTTGTGAGTGAGGAACCTAAATCAGGGTTTAATCAATAAAGATTTCATGAAGCTAACTGGAAATCCATTCGCCCAGGGCGGCACAGTGAATCAGCCTTCGCCACTTTTTCAAACCCCTCCCGATCGACAGAGGTTTCCGTCATTCAGCCCATTTACCTTGTAGATCAGTAGTTACAGGTAAAATCCCATGTCAGAGCAATTCAAGCAGGGCGACCCTGTTGAGTGGAAACTTCCCAAGGCAAAGTTAAAGGCACAGTCGAGAAAAAGCTCACCGAACCCACCGATATCAAACATCATCACGTTGCCGCCTCTGAAGAAAACCCTGAATATCTCGTGAAAAGTGACAAGACGGGCAAAGAAGCGGCTCATAAACCAGACTCGCTTAAGAAAATTAAGCCCTAGTGGCTCTCCCAAAACTCAAACAGACCGCATGGAGAACCATACTCTGCCAAAGTCACTGGCTTCTCCAGCGTTTGTGAAAGGGCGCTAAAATGAGGGGTGCTAAAGCATGATTGTTGTATCCCTGATTGCCCTATGACCGTTCGCGTCCGCATTGCACCTAGCCCCACTGGCAACCTCCACATCGGCACTGCCCGAACGGCTGTATTCAACTGGCTATTTGCCCGTCACCACGGTGGCGATTTTATCTTACGGGTTGAAGACACCGATCGAGAGCGATCGCGTCCCGAATACACCCAAAATATTCTCGACGGCTTGAAGTGGTTGGGGTTGTCCTGGGATGAAGAACCCGTGGCACAGAGCGATCGCCTCAGCCTCTACCAAGAAAAGGTCAAAGAGTTATTAGACAAGGGCTTCGCCTATCGCAGCTACGAAACCTCAGCAGAATTGGACGCCATGCGCGACGCCCAAAAAGCACGAGGGGAGGCGCCCCGCTATGACAACCGCCACCGCAAGCTCACCCCAGAGCAGGAAGCCGCCTTTATCGCGGAGGGACGGCAACCCGTGATTCGCTTCAAAATTGAAAACGATCGGGAGATTTCCTGGAATGATTTGGTGCGGGGCACGGTCACTTGGAAAGGGCGCGATCTAGGCGGAGACATGGTAATCGCCCGTGCTGCTTCAGCCACAGAGATTGGGCAACCGCTCTACAATTTTGTGGTGGTGGTAGACGACATTGACATGGGCATGACCCACATTATTCGTGGGGAAGACCACATTGGCAATACGCCCAAACAAATTTTGCTGTACGAAGCCCTGGGCGCGAAGCTGCCTGAATTTGGGCATACCCCCCTGATTCTCAACCCCCAAGGACAGAAACTTTCTAAGCGGGATGGCGTCACCTCCATTTCTGATTTTCAGAAGATGGGGTATCTGCCGGAGGCGATCGCCAACTACATGACCCTACTTGGCTGGTCTCCTCCCGAAGGCATGAACGAAATTTTTACTCTGGCTGAAGCGGCTGAACACTTTAGCTTCGATCGGGTAAACAAGGCAGGGCAAAATTTGATTGGGACAAGTTGAATTGGATCAACAGCCAGTATGTCCATGCCAAGCCCGCTGAGGAATTGGTGGATTGGTTGATTCCCCACTGGCAGGCGGCGGAGTATGCATTGGATGCGGAAGCCGATCGCCCGTGGTTGACCCAAGTGGCTGCCTTGGTCGGGGCTAGCCTTGCCCGCTTGGATGAAGCAGTTCCCATGACGCGCTATCTGTTTATCGCCGATGTCGGTTTTACAGCAGAGGCAACCACCCAGTTGCAACAACCCGGAGCCGCCGATGTCCTGTCAGGCATTTTGGATGGATTATCCCCAGAACCCCTATCGGCTGAAGCCGCGCAAGCCCTGATTCAAACGGTGGTGAAGCAGAAAGGCGTGAAGAAGGGGTTGGTCATGCGATCGCTGCGAGCCGCGCTAACGGGGGATATGCATGGACCAGATTTATTAGAATCTTGGCTACTGCTACACCACCATCAACTTGATCGAACCCGCTTGCAACAAGCTTTGAGCGTGGCACAACCCTAAATTTAGGCGCGTTGCAACGTACCCTACGGGGTTAATCGCTAATTGCTAATCGCTAATTGCTAATCATGCTAGGGTAATCCTGTTCCATTTTTCGCCATGCGATCGCAAAATCTTTTATGCTCAACTCAATGAGTTCGATTTTTCTATCTCTGTTAGTTAGTTTGGCAATGTGGGGTTGGGCATTCACCCCGCCCTCATCGGCTCAGTTGTTGCATCCCCAGGAGGTCTACGTGGCATCGCTATTTTCGTTCTCAGGAACTCGCCCCACCAACTTGGGGGTGAAGGATGGCAGCCTCGCGGCGTGTCCGGGTACACCCAACTGTGTCAGTAGCCAAGCCCCGGATACCGATCCAGAACATAAGATTGCACCATTGACCTACCAGGGAAATCCGGCGGAGGCGATCGCCACGCTCAAGTCTGTGATCCAAAGCATGGAACGCACTGCAATTATTAATGAAACAGAGAACTATCTCTACGCTGAATTCACCACTGCCCTGATGGGGTTTGTGGATGACGTGGAGTTTTATCTTGATCCAAGCGCCGGGGTAATCCATGTGCGATCGGCATCTCGCTTGGGGCAGTCCGATTTGGGTGTAAATCGCAAGCGGATTGAAGAAATTCGAGCTAAGTTTGTGGCTTAGAATCGCGATTCTAAAATAGATTCGCGATTCTATAACAATGTGTAATTTCCCTAGGCAGGGGCGTGGCAATGCCATGCCCCTACGAAGATCCTGGTTTTGCAGGTTATTTAATCCACGATCCTTAGCTCGAATCAGGCTGGGCGGGCAAGACGTTCGTGAGCCTCAGTCGAACGATGCCCGCCCCAAGCAAGAGACTGAACCCTAGAAGCGATAGGCTGCACCGAGTTGCAGGCTAACGGCTGGATCAGAGCTGTCCTCATAGGCATCCAAGCCCAGTTTGACGTCGCCATAGACAACGACATTGCGGCGGATGCCTGCCTCCACACCCGTGGTCAGCACCACGGCATCTTGATCACCCAAGGGCGACTGCCCTTCTCCGGTGACAAACGAGTAGCCTGCTCCGGCATAGAGGTTGGCATTGGGAGTGATCGGCAAGTCATAGGAGAGCACTGGCATGACAGCACTACCGTCGCCATTAAACAACCACGCCCCCCGCACGGATAGGGGAACGGTGGGCAGATCAAAGCGACCTTGCACATTTCCGCCAAAGACATCATCCTCATTGGTGACACCAGCGGAGACGCCACCCCCGATATAGCTGCCGCTCATCCCAGAGACTTGAGCCGATGCTGCTTCAGCCAAGACGATCGGAGAAATGGCTAGGGCAGAGAGTAAAGACAACGTGATGGTTTTCAGAAAAGATTTCATGAGATTTTGTCCTCGTTGAAGCGGTTTGAACCGATGGAAAGAAACAATCTGAGTGAACTCCGAGTGAACAAAGCTAAAGGAAACAGAAGACGATTTCCGCTGCATTGTCTTGAAAGCTAAGCCTCTCTAAGACCATGGGCGGGCGATCGACCCGGTTTACTCTCAGTCCAATTGATTCCGATTGCAACGAATGATCGCAATCTCCATCAATCCGATTGGAGCCGACGAGGTGAATGTGAGATACCCTCAACCGTCGATCGCGTCCTCTAGGAAAATAGTCGTTCGATCACAGAGCGGTGGAGAGTTCGTGTGGGTGCCGATTCTCTAATAAGCTCTGATGCAAAGGGCTAAACAAATCTAAACGACTTAATTCTGTTTTAGTAGTTTGAAATACAGAAAAAAATCAAAATGTTCACTTTCGCTACTGGCATAGTTTGAAATAGTCCACCTAGCGTTGCCGTACATATTGCACCACGCCTGCGGCGATCGCCCGTGCCACTTGAGTCCGGTAGTTTGCATCCGTCAGCTTGGCGGCATCTTCCCGCCCTGTAACGAAGCCGAGTTCAATCAACGCGGCTGGCATAGAAGTGCGACGCAGGACGTAGAAATTTTCCTGCTTAACACCGCGATTGCGCACCGTCACCGTTTGCAGCAGGCTGCTATGGAGGGCTTGGGCGAGGCGCGATCCTTCTCTGGAGTTGGGGTAGTGGTAGGTTTCCAAACCGTTGATTTCAGGGCGATCGATCCCGGCGGAGTTGGCGTGGATGCTGACAAACACATCTGCTCCAGCTTGTTCTGCGATCTCCACCCGCGATTCCAGTTCTAACACCCGATCGTCGGCACGGGTAAATACGACTCGAATCCCCTGCTGTTGCAGACTGGCAGCCGCCAACAGGGTAATGGGCAAGACAATATCCTTCTCCTGAATGCCCCCTATGCCGATCGCCCCCGGATCACTGCCTCCATGTCCGGCATCCAGCACCACGACCTTCTCTAAAACATCTGGGATGGGTGTGGTTTGATTGGGGTTGAGGATAGAGGTAGAATCTAGCGCTGGCAGACGATCGAGGTAGACCATTGCCTGGTGCAACATCGCCGTGACTTCGCCCCGCGTCGCCGCCCGATTGGGTTCTAGCAATTGCGCTTGCGGATAGTTGACCACTAATCGCTTAGCGGTAGCGTTGGCAATTTTTTGCTGAGCATAGGAGGGAATTTGGGCGCGATCGCTAAACAAATTTAGCAAGGCTAGATTTGCATCGGGCAATTTTAAGCCATTTACCAGGGAAAACAACACTTGCAGCCGGGATACGGGTTCCCCAGGACGAAAACTACTATCTTCAAATCCCGAAAGCAAGCCAGTTTGATAAGCCCGTTGAATGGCAGCGGCTGCCCAATAATTTCCCGGCACATCGCTAAATACCGTGGCTGACCGGGTAGTCGGCAAGTTGATTGTATTTGTCAGCAACGAGGCATACTCGCCCCGGCTCATGGGAGCGTTGGGGCGAAACGTGCCATGGCAAAGCCATTCACCGTCCCCAAGCTAGAGAGTCCCCGAATGAACCCGTTTGCCCAGTGTTCGCCAATGTCGCTGAAGGAGGGAATGCTCAAATCGGGACGGACAATAAAGGGCGACTCGATCGCTGGCGCTTGCAGCGTTGTCACCAATGCCTGATAGATCAACGCCACCACTTCGGCGCGGGTAATATCCACCATCGGACGCAACTCATTTACCTGCGGATGGTTGACCACCATGCGGCGTAGGGTGGCAGTGGCAACCGCATCGGTGGCATAACTGGGAATTTGGGCGCGATCGCGATAAATCCCCAATACATTTGGTGTTCCTCCCGTCAGAGCTAAGCCACTGATCAGAGAGGCAATCGCTTGAATCCGGGTCAGAAACTGGTTGGGGCGAAAGGTTTTGTCGGGGAAGCCCGTGATAAAGCCCATGCGGACTGCCTTGGCGATCGCCGGAGTTGCCCAAAACCCAGCCGGAATATCGGTAAACATTGGATTGGGCTGCACCAGTGGCTGATCAAACGCCCGCGCAATCACCGCTGCAAACTGGCTCCGGGTAATCTTGGCATCGGGTCTAAAACTACCGTCTTCAAACCCACTGATCATGCCTCTACCCACCAGACCCGTGATAAATTTTTCTGCCCAATGCCCTTTGATGTCGGTGAGCTGGACGGGAGTTGGGGGTGGGCAGGGGTGC
>JAAUSV010000210.1 GCA_012032525.1 Leptolyngbyaceae cyanobacterium SL_7_1 | reverse complement strand
CACCCCCCGATGGAAAAGTCCTCACCCCCCCGCTACAGTATCGGATCTTGGTGCCCGTGGCCAACCCCAGCACCGAAGACAACCTGCTGCAACTGGCATTGATCTTGGCAAAAAGTACCGGTGGCACCCTGTTGCCACTGCACGTGTTGACCGATACCTACGCCCCGATTTCAACGGAGGCAAAACTGCAACAAGAACGGTTGCTGGCGGCGGCTGAAACCATTGCCCATGCGGCAGTGACGGCTGTGGAGCCGATCGGGCGGGTAGATGACTCGATCGACAAGGGGATTTTGCGCACCGCTCAGGAACGCAACGCCAACCTGCTGATCTGTGGCTGGAAGGGCTACTCCACCTATCGGGACAATTTCTTTGGCAGTGTGATTGACAACGTTGTCCCGGCGAACCCGTGCTCCCATGCTGATTACCCGCTTCACCCAGCCCATCAAGACCACTCAGCGGATATTTTTGGCGATCGCAGACACAGAAGTCACCAGTGCCAGCTTTCAGCAAACGCTAATGCTGATGCGGACTCTCGCAACCGAGTTGAAAGCCTCCCTGCACATTTTGCAGGTGCTCTCCCATCCGCGATCGGGGCGAAATCTTCGTGCCATTCCCGGTTTAGGGGACGAGGTGCCCGTTCAACAAGTGCGGGGGAGTTTTGTCCATCAGGTAGGTCAAATTCTGGTTACGGATGATCTGCTTGTATTAACGCACAATGCCCATCCAGAGCGGTTGGGGGTGCCCACCCTCGGTGCTGAACCGGAGGCGATCGCCCGTCAGCACCCTGAGATTTCCATGATCATTGTCCACTTTCCCCACTTGGGATAGAGGGGGGTGTGCTGTTCGTTCCCAGATCCTCAGTCCAACGGATCGCGCTTGCCATCGTTGGTAGTTGTGGAGGCATTGGAGGGGATCTGAGCCGTACTATTGGTGCTCAAACTTGATAGCTCAAACAGATGATGGTTTGCTTACTCATTGGTTGCTCTCGCTTGAGGTGCCTAGACAGTTTTCCAGGCTTCAACCGTTTCCTGTCCAACGCGATCGCGGGTAATCAGCAGAAACCGGACTGTCTCAGGCGTCCAAAGACTTTGCACCTCAATGCGGGTGCTAGTATTGAGTAGGCGATCGTAGAAATAGTTTCGATCAAATCCGCCAATAAAGTTGCCCTCAAAGGGGTCGTTGACTTGAACAGGTTCAGACCAAGGTAGGCGTCTACTCGTTCCTAGTGCAGCGGAATCAACCACTTGAAGCTCGGTTGCCGCACCTGCTAAGCCTGCGGTTGTTGCCACAATCCCCAAGAGACTTGAGCTAACAATCATCCACCGACCCATAACTACCTCAGATCTTTGCAGGTTCAGTAGATCGCAAATTCATAGGGTAGCAGGCAAGTAGACAGACGTGATGGCTGGAAAATGTTGCTCCACGGCTTGCTTGAGAAACTCCAGCATCGTCTTGAGAGCGAACAACTCCCGATAAACGACTCGTCCCCCTCGTCGGGTTCGGCTCACAAAGCACCAGAGCAGATAGACCCAAAGATTGACCAGGATAAAGGCGAGGGCAACAAACAACAATCGCGTCACCGGATTTTTCGTGGTGGTGCGGATGCGGCAATGATTTTTGAGTCTGTAACTGGTTTCGATGCCGAAGCGGTGCTTGTAATGCTGATGCAGTTGGTTGAGGGCAATCTTGACTCGATGCACGACATACAGGCTGTATTGAATGCCGTGTTTACCCTTGAAGCCCTTGTGGTAGGTACAAACGACCCGCATCTGACAACGCACTGTCCCATACTGACCACTCTGGAGAGTGTAGCGAGTGGCGTAGCTTTTGCGTCCCACCAGCAGTTGCCTTGTGCCCCCGGTTTTGCCTCGGATGATGGCAGGCATCACAAAGGGCATGTTGAGGGCTTTGAGCCAGCGAATCACAGGGACACTGTAAAATCCCCGGTCTAGATAAAGCCGTTTGACTCGGATTTGCAACGGCGAAAGCATCGCCAGCAGATAGGTGACGGTCGCAACCAGAGTTTCTTGACAATGGACAGCGTGAATCGCGAGTGTCACTCGTTTGTGACGACAAATGACATACACGGTCGCATAGGCGAAAAAGGAGGTGGTTCCTGCTTTGGCTTGGGAGCGATAGACATAAGGCGCTTCGATTGCACTTGCATTGCCGTAATAGGGAATCAGGTGCAGGTCAATCGCAACTGAAGGTTTGCTTTTGCGAAGCTTCTCAGGCAATCGACTTTGCAGGGTGGCATTCAACTGTTGCTCAACCGTTGCCATGTCCACGAACTTGTCAAGGTGGTAGCGAATTCCATTGCCGCTCGGCACCCCTTGCAGTCGTTGAGCCGTATGTTCGATGCTATCGCTGCAACTGGCGGCTCTCAGTAGGATCTCGAACAGGTCTTGGGGGGTGTAGCCCCCTTCCATTTCAATCGGCAGGTGTTCGATTAGGCAATCAACAGCAGCCTCCAAGGTGGCTTTATCGGTCAAGGCTGGGGTAGGAGATAATGAAGTTGGGTAGGTTGTCATGGCTTGATTTCATTAGCTTTTGCCTTGACCCTACCCCTTTTCTAGCGAATTTGCGATCTACTGAGTTTTCCTGACCTATTGTGCTGCTTACGCTGAAATTGTAAGTTCGGTCCTGCTAGCAGTTGGATTATTCACGCGGCTCAATGCCTTGATCCTGTTATTTACCATGCTGATTGCAATATTCTTTCATCTCAAAAAAGATGGCTTGCATATTCCTCCTTTGGAAACAGCTTCCCTGTACGCCCTGTGGTTTAGCTTCTTCCTGACCAATGGGGGTGGGTTATTTTCCCTTGATACGGCGATCGCAGGTTGGCTGAGGAGACCCACATCTCCGTAAAGGGGGCGATGGGATTAGCATCGGTAGGTTAATGGGGTCGCATCCGGTTGGGATGCATTCAGTTAGTCACTTACTTCGCCAAGCGGTCTACTGTCCAATCGGTTAACGTAGTTGTCCGTGAAACGAGCGGTGCAACAATAACTCTGTGAGTGTGCCTGTAGGGCGATTGGGGCGATCGCCTGACACGTCATAATCTACGGAGCGATTTGCAAATGTAAGGCAAACGATCGCCTCTTTTCTTTGAACATAGCAACGTTTTCAATGAACGTCCTCACGTTTTCGGTGAACGTCCTCATGTTTTCGATGAACGTCCTCACGTTTTCGATGAACGTCCTCACGTTTTCAATGAACGTCCTCACGTTTTCAATAAATGCCCCAAGCATTGCAGCGATCGTTCCTACTGATTGAGAACTGGCGATCGCTGAGTAAGAAATTGTTCCTATACCCTTGGTAAGACAACTCCATAGGATATTAAAGCAATGGGCACACCGCGCTACACCAACAAGCCGATCTCACACCTTGGTAGGCGATCGCGCTAGATAGATGAAAAAGGGTGCTCCAATCAACGCCATCATGATCCCGACGGGTAACTCTTGGGGTTTAATGATTAACCTTGCCGCAAGATCGGCGATCGCTAGCAAAATGGCTCCCCAAACAGCGGCATAGGGTAAAATCCAGCGATAATCTACTCCTACCCAAAACCGCACCATGTGGGGCACAATCAATCCCACAAACCCGATCGGACCTGCCAAGGCGACAGCACTACCTGCCAACAAAACAACGACGAGTGTAGCGATCGCCTTTAACCAGCCTGTCCGCAAACCCAATCCTTTGGCAACGTCTTCGCCCAAGGTCAGTGTTGTGATTTGCCGACCGATGCTCAGGGCAATGAATAGCCCAACCAGGATGTAGGGGAGAACTTGCAACAAAATGGTTAGATCGCGTCCAGCAACCGATCCGGCTAACCAAAACCGCACTTCATCCAGAGTGCGTTGGTTGAGAATCAAAATGCCAGTTGTCCAGGCAGATAAAAGATAGGCTAGGACAGCTCCCGCCAATATTAGTTTCAACGGAGTCATTCCACTCCGCCCCACTGAGCCGAGGGTGTAAACAGTAATGGCAGCGATCGCCCCTCCGGCAAACGCCACCCACGTTAGCACTTGCATCGAAGGACTTCCCCAGAAAGATGTAGTGGCAACAACCGCTAAGGCTGCCCCAGCACTGATTCCCAATATCCCTGGGTCTGCCAGTGGATTGCGTGTTAGTCCCTGCATCAGTGCTCCCGCCACCGCTAATGCCGCCCCAACCGTGAGGGCAATGTAGACGCGAGGCAACCGCACTGTAGTAATGATCAGATGATTGGTGGAACCATCGAAGGCAGTCAGCGCTTGCCAGATAGTTCTTAGATCAATGTCGGCGGCTCCCAAGGTGACGCTCAGCAGTAAGCAACTCAACAAAACTAAGCCACTCATTGCCAAGCATAGTAAATGAAACGTTGGCGATCGGGTTGAAATAACTTTAGAAGTAGACTCATTCACCTTGTTTGCAATCCTTGATTAAGGACGACGGGTCGAAATTCCCAACGTAACTCCCTCGACCGATCGCAACTGATCCATCACAGCAATCACAGCTCCATGATCAACTGTTTCATCCGCATTAATAATGACTAAACGGTCTTGACCCCCGATCGTTGTTCTCACCTGTTGCGCTAAATCTTCCACCTGAATGGGTTGGCGATCGAGGAATACAGCTCCAGTGTCATCGATCGTCACTGTCATCTTGTTTTGCTGTTGCGACTGCGCCGTTGTGGCTTTGGGCAGATTAACTGGCAACCCTTCAGATTGGGTGAGAAACAACGATGACATGATGAAAAAGGTCAAGATCGCAAAGATCACATCGATCATTGGCACGATATTAATTTGTGGCAAATCATCCGGCTCTTCGGGAATGTTCATAGTGCTTGACTCATCACTTGTGACACCGGACTAAACCCCTCATGGCGACTGAGGTGCAAAACTTCTAGTTGGCTACCATATTCTTGAATTGCGGCAATCTGTCGCCGATAAAACCCCCGAAACAGACTAACAAAAAAGAGCGTAAACACCGCCACAACCAGCCCTGCGGCAGTTGAAACTAGGGCTTCACTAATGCCCCCCGTCACCTGGAGCGCACTCTCATTGCCCACATTGCCCAAGTTGAGGGATGCAAACGATCGAATCAGACCCAAAACCGTTCCTAGCAATCCCAATAGGGGCGATGCCGTAATAATCATGTCAAACACCGAGCCAAATCGCCGCAGCATTGGCAACTCTGCCTGCGTGGCTCCTTCCAGCGTCAGGCGAAATGCTTGGGGAGGAAAATGATCTACCTCCAACGCCTCTAGAAAAATCCGAGCGATCGGCAGATCGGCATTTTGCTTTAGCTGTAGCAGCGCGGCATCAAAGTCGTGGGGGTATAGTCCCAATACATTCCGCACCACCCGTTTTTGCCGACGGTTGATGCGAAGCCAAAAAACCAGCCGCTCGACAATCAGGGCGATCGCCACAATTGAAAAACCCAGCAGGGGGAACATGACAATTCCACCTGCTAAAAACAGTTCGCTGATTAACATTGCAAAGTTTAGTAGCAACAAAGCCGATAGAGCGATCGGCAGACTGGGAGAGTTTATTGAAAACTACTCTCAAAAAAAGAGTAGGAGGTAGGGTAGCTGATGTCAACCCCTAACCGTTGATTGTTGCTATCTTAATTAGGGGTAGAGTCCGACCTATCAAACGCCAAATCCGTTACAGGTTGCCAATCTCGCTCGAAATACTGGGGTTACGAATACAAAGAATAATGTGAGTAGATGAAATCATTGACAGCATGACGAGGTATTGACAGCATGACGAGCGAATTTTAGGATGGGCAAATCCTATGAAATATTCTCAATAAGGATGGACAGGGCGAATGACCTTCTCAGATACGGTCGCTCAACAGCGGGAAAAGCAAGCAAAAACTCTCAAACGCTTTGTCATTGCCAGCCTTGCGGGATCGGCAGCCCTCCACAGTGGCGGCTTGTTTCTACGCATCAGTGATTTTTGGCAACCTGATGAGTTAGTGTCAGAGGCGATCACGATTATTGTGACCGAGCCAGACGTAGAACCATCGATTTCCCCAGAAGACTCCCCAGCAGACCCACCAGCAGACTCCCCAGCAGACCTCCCAACCGAACCCGTTCCAGAATCGACCTTTTTACCCGAACCAACCATTGAGACCTTCAACCAACCTGCGGTGGTTGAACCGTTTGAAACAGCCCCCCTTCCAGAAGAACCCGAACCCATCCCAGTCACTCCAGAGAGGGAGTTGACAGCCCCAACTGAGTCACCGGAACCGTCGGAAGAATTAGCAGCGGAGCCGACCGAATCGATCGCCAGTACAGAATCCGACTCCCGCAACTTGAGCGACCTCCTAGAAGAACTGCGACGCGCCCGACACACAGGGAGCAAACCTGGCATTTCAGGTGAATCTACTGAATCCGCGTTTACTGCTCCGGTTGGTAATTCCGATGGCGAACGCACAACAACTGCCACCGCACCCCCACGCCCTGGTTCCGGAGAAACACCTGCTCCCGCTTCCCCAACCAGGCAGGGCAGCCGTTCCCGCGAGATCACCTGCCGGGGGTGTGACTTTGACTATCCTGATGGGGCAGACGGGGCAGAAGGAACAGCTCAAGTGGTGGTTGAAACCGATGAGCAGGGGCGAGTGGTATCCGTTACGCTCTCCCGTTCTAGCGGCAATGCTGCCCTCGATCGCGCTGCCCTCGAACAAGCCCGACGCCGGGTGCGCCTAAACAACGCCAGAGTTGGAGAGAGTTACCCGATTGATATCGATTTTGTCCAACCTAATTCTGAAGCGGCACAACGGGCAGAGGAACGGGGCGATCGCCGCAGCATTACAATCTCCGAACCCGAACCCGAAACAACGACAGCACCGGAGACAGCGCGTGAAACTCCCAGCGCCAGTCCCACAATGGAGCAATCCTCCCCAGAACCTGACCCTTCAACGGTGGAATCTTCCCCCAGCCCAGAAGCAGAACCCCCCAGCAGAGCTGAATCAGACCAAGTTCCTGCTAACACGTCTGATGCTGAGGACACTGATACTGTGGAGGCAGAACCCGTAGCAGAACCACCATCCAGTTCACCTGCACCTGCTCCCGTGCCTACTCCCGTACCTGCTCCTGCTCCCGTACCTGCTCCTGCTCCCGCACCTGCTCCCAATCAATGAGTTCTAGTAATCTTTGAATTCCAGAGTTTGGTTGAGGATTTGGCTGGTTATCAAAGTGACATCAAGATGGGCATTGGGCGGAGCTTTATTCCAGATAGTTTTTCCAGACCGTCTTTCTAGACAGTCTTAATTGTCTTTAAAGATTCTTTCTTGATACTCTAAAAACAATTCTTATCGTGTCAGAGCAATGTGCCATGCAGATTCTTCATGGAACTTGGATTCCTCAATCGGGTAGGGATCAAACTGGAGAGTTGTTTATCCAATCGGGTGCTTTTTATTTATGGGTTGAAACCACAGAAAAAAAGCGATTTCGCCAGCCTAGTCCCCGTCATCCTTGGCAACTGGTGGCAGCCGATCTGGCACTGTTGTTAAAACAAGACCTTGGGCTGCAACCTCCCAACCCCCGGCAGACCCTGGCAGATTTGATTACTCCGCAATATTTTCTACTGCCCACTGTTGAGCAGCAACCCCTGCCCTCATTAGAACTATCCCGTTATCTAGAAGAAGACCTACCAGAAGCGTTTGAATGGCAGTATTGGCAGGTAGACTGCTACCCGACGATTGCCGCTACTAAAGCGGGTGGGTTGGTCAATTCGGTGGTGAGTTTGCTAAATGAGTTGCATTTTTTGGCGTTGCACAATCTGACGGAGATCCAGTTGGGATCAGACCTACTGTTCTGGTTTCACTACACCCAGGCTCTCAAACGGCTGATTTTCAAAGACCAGTACATCCCAGCATTGAAGTACCGAGAACTCCCCGCCGAAGCTTCCCCAAAATCGTCGCGGCGCTCCACCAAAGCAGCGGCAGCAACCATCGAATCGGCGACATCTGCCAAGCAGCGGCGTCCATCAAGCCGCAAAGCCACCCCCCAAACTAAAACTAAATCCGCAACTAAAACTACGCGGCGATCGGCAAACTTGGCAAGAAAAACTAGTGCAGCAACTCAAACCATTAATCAGTCCACGTTTTCAGCTCCTACCCCATTTGAAATCTATCCAGCTTGGGAATGGGTCGGTGCTGAGTACGAAGCTACGCTTCAGCACTATGTAGAGTACATGCCGTTGATTTGCGCGGCAGGATTTGCCGAACCACGGGAAACACCGGAGTTTTACGATCGCACCACCCTATTGCGTCATTTTTCCGAATGCTGGTTAACCGATTTGGTGACACACACCCCAACCACTCAGGCATACGAAAAAGCGATCGCTGACTCACTGCTCTCCGCCTGTCTACATCCCCCCACCAAGCCCTGGAGGGAGGCGGAGCGCCTAGAGCAATACAGCCAGTGGCAAGCGTGGCGCGATCGGATTGTGCGGACGCAGATGGAGATGCCCTTCTATTTGTGTTTCCAGCTTCAAGATCCGATCCAACCCCAAGCCCCGTGGCAATTGCAGTTGCAGGTCGCTCCCAAGCATGATCCATCGCTGCGGGTGGCGCTCCAGGA
>JAAUSV010000209.1 GCA_012032525.1 Leptolyngbyaceae cyanobacterium SL_7_1 | reverse complement strand
CGCCAGGGAGTAGGGTTGTCCATCGCCCAAGCCAAACCGCATCCGAATCACATCCTGTTCCCGGCTCGTCAGGTCGGTGAGCAGGTGTTGCAAGTCGCGGTGCAGGGCTTCCCGCATCAGGGTTTCTTCCGGGGAAATGCCATCGGTTTCAAGCAGGTCGCCCAGCTCGGTGTCTCGCTCTTTGCCGACTTTGGTTTCCAAGGAAACTGCACGGGGAACGCGCAACAGCACTTCCCGCACTTGGGGAGCGGTCATGTCGAGTTCTACGGCGATGTCCTCGATCGTGGCGGTTCGTCCCTTTTCCTGGGAGATCTTGCGTTGAGCTTTTTTGATTTTGTTGAGCTTTTCCGTGATGTGGACGGGGAGGCGGATGGTGCGGCTTTGAGTGGCGATCGCCCGCGTAATCCCTTGACGAATCCACCAGTAGGCGTAGGTGCTAAAACGGTAGCCCTTGGTGGGGTCAAACTTTTCTACCGCTCGCTCTAGACCCAGCGTGCCCTCTTGAATCAGATCGAGCAATTCTAAGCCGCGATTTTGATATTTCTTGGCAACGGAGACGACCAGCCGCAGGTTGGCTTTGATCATGTGGTCTTTGGCAGATAGCCCGTCGTGCTGGATACGCTCCAACTCATCAATCGATAGGTTTGCCAATTCTGCCCAGCGGCGCTTTCCAGTGGCAAGGCTGGGTTTGAGATCGTCTACGTCAATGCCCCCTTCTGTTGCCCACCGCTCTAAGGATGGACGGTGTCCTAAATTGGAAGCCAGGCGATCGTGCGCTTCCAGAAGTTGGACATAGCGCCGAATGGCTTCATCGGTGTCGGCTGCCGCTCGACAAAGTTCTAACAGCCGCATGTAGCGTTGTACACACTGCGCTTCCGAGACTTCTTCATCTCGCCCCAGCAAGCGAACCCGTCCGATTTCTTGGAGGTAAAGCCGCACCAAGTCAGTTGTGCGACGACCGGCATTTTTTCCTAAAGCGGCTGAGTTGGCATATTCTGGCTCAAAGCTGGTTAAATCGCCATCCTCTGGCTCAGCCGTATCAGGTGCAAAGCCGAGATCATCGTTGGGTTCGTTGTATTGAGAGTCAGCGTAAAAAAGTTTTGCTGGCATAGTGATTGTCTCAGTTGCTCCAAGTTCAGAGGGGGCTAGTTATTAGCGCTTGCTGTTAGTGTGCCCGTGATTCAGGACTAAGTAATCAAGACTGGACAGGAATGGGGAGGTTCCATGTCAGCTCGGTCGCAATCGCAATAACACCTAATAACTAGTCAATGGTAGAAAGTAGGTTTATGCCTGAAGTAATCTACAGTCCGTTCCTACGGATTTCCTGATAGTGTTCTTTAGCAGTTGATGTTTAACCATCAAGATGTGATGAAGTTTTAATGGACTGGTGATTCACCAAAGCTGAATTTGAGAAATTCTACTGTGGTCTCGTAGGATTTACAGAGAACGAATGGCGTAAGCAGGACAACAAGGATAAAGAGCGAGTGAAAAGTAGATGGCTGCTGAGTTTGGTTCTAATGTTGCTAGGGCTGTCGGGAGTGATGACATGGCACTTGCGCCCAGAGGAAATGCTTACATCCAAGGGGTCCACCCCAATCCCGTCGGTTAGTACTGCTGCATCCCAAGCGATCCAATATGAGCTACATTCCTTCACTCACACCGACATTCATGCACTCCTGATCCCCAAAGAAAAATATCAGATACAGCCGGGGCTGTTGCCGTCGATGGGTACAGTGGCAGATCTGGCACAAACGGATGGGGCGATCGCTATCCTCAACGGTGGCTTCTTTGATCCAGCCAATGGCAAGACCACGTCCTACGTGATGGTAAACGGGAGCGTCGTAGCAGATCCACGGGATAACGAACGCTTGATGGGTAATCCTGACCTGCAATCCTACTTAGGGCAAATTTTGGATCGATCGGAGTTTCGCCGCTATCAGTGTGGGGAAAGGGTCGAGTATGCGATCGCCCGTCACAGTGCCCCTATTCCAACTAATTGTCAACTAGTCGATGCGCTGGGGGCGGGTCCGCAACTCCTGCCTGACCTCACCTTGGTGGAAGAGGGATTTTTAGAGGAGAGGGATGGGGCGATCGTGCGGGATGCCTTGGGTGCTCAACAGCGCAATGCTCGGAGTGCGATCGGTATTCGCAGGGATGGCATGGTGGTGTGGGTGATGGCGGCACAGCGACCAGACGTGAGTCATTCTGGTGTTTCGTTGCCGGAACTGGCTGATTTTCTGCGGGGGTTGGGAGTGGAGACCGCATTGAATTTGGATGGGGGGAGTTCGGCATCGTTCTGTTACGAAGGGGAGTGTTTTTTTGGCAAGGTGAATCAGGCGGGCGATCGGGTTGAACGTCCGGTTAAATCTGTGCTAAAAGCGATGCCGCTGGCTGAATAACTTACCGCTTAAGCTTGAGCTGGGTTTTGAGCGATCGCACCAGTTTACGTAGACGCACTAGGTCGGGCGCATGTCCTCCATAGCGCCACTGCACATAGGCGCGGGATACTTCTTCCACTTTGGGCGCATGGGGGGAATGGGGGTGCAAATGCCGAGCGTATTCCAACGGAGTTTGGGCGGCAGATTTGTAGAATCCTTGGGAGGCAAGTTGGTTGAGCATTTGTTGGTAGAGGGCTTCCATCGGAGGTAGTGCCCGCAGGCGGCGATGGCGGCTCCAACTTTGCCAACCGCTCCAGGCTAGCCAGCCGAGAAACCCCAAGACAGTCAGGACACCGCTACCCAGCAATACACCTACCCAACCCCTTGAGAACAAATTAGTTAGCGTGGCGATCGCCCAGCCAAACGCCGTCGTCACCCACTCCAACAGTTGATTGAAAAATCCCGTCACCGGAGACGGCAACCAACCCGCTACCCAGTTCCAAAATTGTCGGAGGATGCTAAAGGTTTGGGACTGCTCCACGGAGGTGAGCACGACCTCGGCTCCCGGAATTGGGTTGAAGGCAAACCAGCCGTACTTGGGGAAGTAGACCTCTGTGATGGCAAAGGCATCCGTATTGCGCACCAAGTAATAGCCCGTAAAGGGATTAAACTCGCCACTGCCAAAGCCCACCGCCAGTCGGGCTGGAATGCCGACCGATCGCAGCATGATGGTTAAGCTGGTGGAAAAGTGATCGGGGTAGCCGCCACCGTGTTTGAACAAAAAGGCTTCCACCAAATCCTCGTTCTCCTCTAGAAACGGTAGATCGGGTTGAATTGTATAGGTTTGTTTGAGGTATTGGGCGAGGTAAAAGGTTTGTTCGTAGGGATCGGTCAGCACCGTCGGAGCAGTTGCCAAAATTTCACGGGTCTTGGTGGCAATCCGATCGCGCACTCCTTCTGGAACCTCCAAGTAATAGTCTCGAATTGTTCGCGGGTACGTTGTCTCTGCTTGCCGCAGGGTGGTGCGATCGCGGTAGGGCACTTCCGAGATCACGGTGTAGGTTAAGCCCTCGGCTAGGGGAACCGGCGACCGCACCGCTCCTTCGGGGTCGATCGCCACTTGGCGCGTGGGAAAGTACAACTCCGTTGGTTCATACAACGCGGGTAAAACATTGGGCAACTCCGACACCATTGTGAAGGATTGCACCACTTCCTCAGTGCGGCTGAGGCTGACCGACCAGGGTAAATTGAAGCGAAATGTCCAGACCGGGCGTTCCAATGTTTCCACTTGATCGTCGTCGCCCCGGGAGATCTCCCAGCCCTGTCCGAGGTAGCGATCGAACGCCATCACCCGCCAAAAGCCGGGAATTTGCGATCGCACCCGCATCACCAGTTTGGGCACCAATTCCCCGCGCAAGTTCTGATTAATTCGACTATTGAAGCCGTAATAGAAATCCCGATCGAGTTCACCCGGACCGCCCTGCACATTGCCACTACCGCCGATGCCAGTGCCCTCGGTGGCTCTGCCCTCATTCACATAACCGGGGTTGAGAATCGTGCCCCCATCAAATTGCCCCGCAAATTGAATCGGGGAACTAACCGGAAACGTCCGCAGTTGATAGCCTGGCAACCGAGGAAACAAGGCAAACAGCCCCAGCCCCAACCCCAGAACAATCAGCAGCACCAATCCCAACCGTTTGGGAGCCAGATCGGTGCTCAGCCGTTTGACGGTTTGGGGCGGGGTCAGACCGAGGCGCGATCGATAGTCCAACACCAGTGCGGGAATGGCGATCGCCAAGAACAACAGCAACAACGGCGCAAAGGCAAGGGTTTGGCTCAGGGTCGCCGCCACCCCCAATAGAATTAGCCCAATCACAATGGAATAGCCCAAATCCTTGCGGCGGGGCAAATCAAAGCTGTGAAACACTTGTAGTTGGATCAGCAACTCCGACAATGCCAACCGAGTATCGTTGGTAGAATTCAGCAGATTAACGAAGAATACGCCTAGTGCCAGTAGCATGGCGATCGCAATGCAAAATTTCACTGGCACATTGCGATGACGCCGCCGATACCAACTCCACACCGCCCCCACAATGCTGACGGGCACTGCCCAGCCACTGATCCACAATGGCTCTGCCACATCGGCAGCAACCACATCGATCGCCACAATCCCGATCGTCGCCAATGCCTGCACCAAGACGCGCAACCAGATGGAATTTTCCGGTTCTGGCAACGGCTGCTTTTCAATTCGTTCCCAGAGGGCTTTGAATCCGGGCAAAGAACGCGATCGGGTGGTATTGGTCGGAGTCATATCACCTATGAATGTTTAATTGAACCGAATCGATCGAATCCCATATACTGAGGACTACTGAACCGAACTACTGAACCGCTAAAACCCATTTACACCCCTTTTACATTGTGGCGATCTTTCCAAATTTTGAGCAATTCTCCGCACTGGCACAGCAGGGAAACTTTATTCCGGTCTATCAGGAATGGGTGGCGGATTTAGAAACGCCAGTATCGGCTTGGTACAAGGTGTGTGCCGGTCAGCCCTATAGCTTTTGTTGGAATCGGTGGAGGGCGGGGAAACCATTGGTCGCTATAGTTTTCTGGGGTGTGATCCGGTGTGGGTGCTAGAAACAAGAGGCGATCGCACCGTCCAAACCCATCGACAGGGCGCTCGCCAGGAATTCACTGGCGATCCCTTCCAAACCCTTGCCGCTTGCCTCGCGCCCTACCAACCCGTGAAGTTACCCCAGTTGCCACCGGGAATTGGGGGGCTATTTGGATTTTGGGGTTATGAGTTGATCAACTGGATTGAACCGCGAGTGCCCATTTACCCCGGTGATGCCACGGATCTGCCGGATGGGTTGTGGATGCAGATTGATCATTTGCTGATTTTTGACCAGGTAAAGCGGAAGATTTGGGCGATCGCCTACGCCGATCTGCGTGATCCCACCGTTGCCGTCGCAGATGCCTACACCGCTGCCTGCCAGCAAGTCAACCAACTGGTGGAGAAACTACAACTCCCATTGAATGGGCGAGACACGGTGCTGCAATGGACACCTCCCCAACCCCGTTCCGCCCAACCCCAAACGGGTTCGTTGCAAAGCAATATTACTCCAGAACACTTTTGCGCCAATGTCGATCGGGCAAAGGACTACATCCGAGCCGGAGATATTTTCCAAGTTGTCCTGTCACAACGGTTAACCGCTTCCTACAGTGGCGATCCCTTTGCCTTGTATCGATCGCTGCGGCTGATCAACCCATCCCCCTACATGGCGTATTTTCATTTTCAAGACTGGCAAATTATTGGCTCTAGCCCAGAGGTGATGGTAAAAGCCGATCGTCCCGACCCCACGGCTCCCTTGGTGGCGACGTTGCGCCCGATCGCGGGCACCCGTCCCCGTGGCAAAACCCCTGCTGAGGACAAAGCGCTGGCAGAGGATTTGTTGGCTGATCCGAAAGAGGTGGCAGAACACGTCATGCTGGTGGATTTGGGGCGCAATGATTTGGGACGGGTTTGTGCCAGCGGTACGGTGACGGTGAATCAATTGATGGTGGTGGAGTATTACTCCCACGTCATGCACATCGTCAGTAACGTGGTTGGGCAACTCGCGTCAGAGAAAAATGCTTGGGATCTGCTCAAAGCCTGTTTCCCTGCGGGAACCGTCAGCGGTGCTCCGAAGATTCGGGCAATGGAGATTATTCACGAATTGGAACAATGCCGCCGGGGAGTCTATTCCGGTGCCTACGGCTACTACGATTTTGAAGGACAGTTAAATACGGCAATCACGATTCGGACGATGGTGGTGCGCAGCCAGCCAGACGGACAGCACCAGGTGAGCGTGCAGGCAGGCGCCGGATTGGTGGCTGATTCAATTCCAGAAGCGGAATATACCGAGACCTTGAATAAGGCAAGGGGGATGTTGGAGGCGATTCGATGCCTTCAAAAGGATGATGGATGATGGAGAAGGCGCAGAGGGAAAATGAGGTGGATGAGGGAAATTACGGAGAAAGGGAGTAATAATTTTACCGAATCTTCAATTGTTCTACTGATTTATGAAGAGTTTGTAAGACATGGCTTAGAAATCCTTTGATCGCCGCCGCGATCGAGATAAGCGCCTTAATATATCCAGAGATGCTTCCACCGCTGATTTCGTGAGTAACATTCCATGAGCAAGCGACCCAGAGCAGACTTAAATGGCAAGGATTCTTACCCCTACTGGATGGAGGGCTTTACCAGTGGCAAGCCGCCGACTCCACAACGCCGTCGATCGCGCCGCTTACCCTGGTCAACAGTTCTTTGGGTAGTAGGATTGGTGACTTTGCCGGGAGTCATTGCCTTGCTAGCAACTCGCTATGGCAATCAACTGCCGATCGCCATTGCCAATCGCCCAGTTGATTCGTTTCAGCTAGCGGTTAATCGGGCGAGCAGTGCAGCAGAGTTGACCCAAACCGCAACCTCCCATGCGGAGTGGTTGACGATCAAAGCCTGGTGGCAAGAAGCGATCGACCTGATGAATGCTGTACCTATCTCTGGTCCAAACCACGCCATTGCCCAGACCAAAGCCAAAGAATATCGTCGCAATTTAGAATATGCCCACAGCATGGCGATGTCTCACTCGACTGAAATTGCCCAACCTCAGCAGCTTTGGGCAATGGGTTCGCCCCGCTCTGAACTGTTACACGTTCAAGGCGACCCGACGGAGGCAGTCCGTTATGACTCAACGTGTAAGGAGATTTTGTATTACGGCGAAAGTAGTGTGGAACTCAACAATGGTGTAGTCACCAAATTTGAGGATGTCGATCGAAACCTCAAGGTCTACGCGAGTAATCTTCCTGTCTCCAATGGGACGCTTTCCTATTGGACACTAGGTTCTAGCCGTGAACAGGTCGTTCGCCTTCAAGGAACCCCTGGTCGCTTTACCCAGGAGGAGTCTCTGGGCAAGGAGTTTTTGCAATACGGAGACAGTAGTGTTGATATCACCGACGGTAAAGTCACGGGCTATGCCAACCTCGATGACGCCCTTACTGTATCGGTGGAACCGCTAGCGACTCCTCAAACCGGATCAACAAACTCCTGGACGATCGGTTCTGAACGATCGGATGTGTTTAGTGTGCAAGGCACCCCAACGCGAGTAACCGAGGTGTCGTCCTGTGTACAGATTTTGCACTACGACGACAGCATTGTGCAGCTTAGAAATGGCTTTGTGACTGAGTATCACAATTTTGATGATAATCTCAGGGTCAGTTTGGAATAGTTCAAGAGCTACGGGTTTTGCTGTGCAGTTTTCAAGCAAGCCGACTACTACCAAAGAAGAAGTTTGGCATTGCGATCGCTAAGGCGAGTTTACAACGTCACTATTGTGCCAGTTTGCTCTCTTCATCATCACTCTTCATCATCAGTGGGTTGATTGAGGAGACACCAGTTGCTCGTAAATACAGAGCTAGTCCGCAGCACGATATACGACTTCAGCAATCAGCACAAATTTGTTGGTAAATTCTGCGTTAATCTATTGCTGCGCGTCTGCACTCCAGTCTAAGTTGTCATAGATCGCCTAGGCAATGAAACCGAATGCAATTAATCCTAACCAGAAGGAACCTAAAGGCTGCTGATGTAGGTGTTGCAGGGTGCAGCCCAAACCACCAACTGTATCGGAATTAGCGAGGATCGTAGCCAAACTAATAAAAACACCCATGATGATAAAGGAAACGCCTCTTGCCGCATAGCCTAGTTTGCCAATACGAGTAGCCCACCTTTCTAAGGTTCTGCCAATAGCTGGTTTGAACTCACCAATGTAAGCCCCTGTGTAGGCACCATAGATGAAAGACGGTGTGGCACTCACTACTGATCGACCCAATTCAATAGCCAAAGCGAGTTAATGCTACCGACAAAATGGGCACCGATTAAATTGGCGTTCGACAGGATTACCAGAATGTAGAAGGAGCGAATCACGTTGTCAGGATTGTAAACAGCCACACCTTGAGGCTGGGCTAATGCTTTTGCCAATACGACAATCACAGATAACTCAGACCCAAGGAATGCAATTAATAAGCCTGCCAAACTAGCAATGGCTCCAATCCGCAGAACTCGAATGATGTCTTCTTTGTGGGGACGGACGGCGGGATTAGGCGCTTCTAACCGCTTGGCTAAACGTCTATAGCGAAAAGCCCAATAAATCCTAAAACAAATTAATAAAATGCCAACGATCGCCAGAAAGATGCTGAATCCG
>JAAUSV010000208.1 GCA_012032525.1 Leptolyngbyaceae cyanobacterium SL_7_1 | reverse complement strand
CTATTGCACAAGGGTTAGAGCAGATTACCTTAGACGATATACGCAGTTGGTTTACCCATGCCTGCTACTGTACTTAATTAAACTGCACACCGCTATAAACTTAAAGCAAGAACAATGTTATTTAAAGTGGGAACGATCGCGCTTCAAACCAAAACATTTCACCTAAAAGTAGCAATCTTCAAGCTCAAAGCAGAAATGATGCTGTTTCAAATCGGAACGATCGCATTCTGAACTAAAACGTTCCACCTAAAAGCAGCAATCTTCAAGCTCAAAGTAGGAATGATGGAGTTCAAAGGTAGAATGCTGCTGCTTTGAACTCCAATCTTTGGGGTTTTTGGATGGGTGTTGGGGTGGGAGGGCGATCGCCCTCCGTCAATTACAGCTTTTTCAGTAACACCACTCGAAACAAGACTGCTGTTGAGAGCAGTGTGGTCTTGATCAGCAGAGCGATCGCCACAATCATCAGAACCGGATCGATTTGTGGAAGTTCGGGTTGGGGCTGGGGCTGGAGTGGGTCGATTTGAGCGTGAGTGGTGGAGTAGGTAACACTGAGGTTGGTTGTTTGAGTGGTGTGAGTCATTAGGGTTGCTCAATCAGGACTCCTATAAGTTCGCTGAAAGGCTGTAACAGTGGGGCTTCTGGTGTGGGTAACTTCTGCGTTTGATTTGGGTAAGTTTGGTATTCGTGGTTAAAATGGGCAAAATTGCTTGAGTCATCTATGGTTGAGCGATCGCTTCAAGTTTCTCCCACCAACATCTCAAAAGCTCAAGCGGCGTTCAAAGGGTTTGGCTTAAGCCAAGACAAGTTTGCAACTCAATTGGGGATGACTCGAAAGACCGTGAGCAATTTTCTCAACGGTAAGCCGATCGATCGCACTTTGTTTGTGCAGATTTGCGACAAATTAAAGCTGGATTGGCAATCTGTTGCTGTCATTGGGGAAGTTATTGAGCCTGCAATACACCCTGATCAGATTGATGCTTTGGTGAGTCAGATGCGAATGGCGATCGCTCCCATGATTCGTCAACGCTGTGGGACGATGCGGGTGTTGGATATGGAGCAGGCGATCGAGTTGACAGGAGAGGATGGTATCTACACCAACGTCAATATTTTGGAGCGGTTGACTGGACGCAGACGCTTGGAGATTGCAGAACTGTTGCAAGCCTGTGACGCAGAGAATTTTGAGCGGGCTGGACTCACCCCGATTACAGAAGAACGAGTACCAGGATTAGAAGCGGTTAAACGCTATGACAGGCTATTGGCACTGGGTAAACCGGGAGCGGGTAAGTCCACATTTCTAAAATGGCTGGCGATGCAGTCTATTGAAGGCTTGGAGTTTGGCGATCGGGTGCCATTTTTCATTACCCTCAAGGAGTTTGCGGAAACAAAGGAAGAGCCAGATTTATTGACCCACCTGCATCAGCAAATTAATAAATGTCTGTCGGCAAGCGGGCAAGTGCATGGGGAGTTGTGGGCGCAAATGCAAACAACTGAGCTAGTCGCTTCGCCATTGTCTACCATCCTCTCTAAGGGAAAGGGATTGCTGTTGCTGGATGGGTTAGATGAAGTGCGGGAAGAGGACACAAACCGGGTATTGCGACAAATTCGTGAGTTTTCTGAGCAGTTTCATCGCAACCAGTATGTAATGACTTGCCGAATTGCTGCCAAAGACTACACCTTTGAGCAGTTTCGGGAAGTGGAAGTGACAGACTTTGAGCCAGAACAGATCGCTACATTTGTACAGAAATGGTTTCGTCCCACGGATGCCACTAAAGCTGAGAAATTTCTTGAGAAGCTTGAAGAAAATAAGCCGATTCAAGAATTAGCCAGCAGCCCACTCCTGTTGACCTTGCTCTGTTTAATCTTTGGGGAAGCAAGCGATTTCCCTAGTAACCGTTCAGAGCTTTACAAAGAAGGCTTGGATGTGTTGCTTAAAAAATGGGATGGCAAACGCAGCATCGAACGCCAGCAGGTTTACAAGAATCTCTCAATTCAACGCAAAGAAGATTTGCTTAGCTTCATTGCCCTAACAACATTTGAGCAGAAAGACTACTTTTTTAAGCAGAAAGCTGTTGAAGCACAGATCGCCGATTTCCTGCGTGACCTGCACAAACAAATCCCCGACCCGGAGGTGCTGAGGCTAGATAGCGAAGCGGTATTGAAATCGATCGAAGCCCACCACGGATTGTTGATTGAGCGGGCTAAAGGCATCTATTCCTTTTCCCATTTGACCTTCCATGAGTATTTCACTGCTAGAGAGATTGTTGCCCATGCCGACTACGAACAATTGATTGAACATATTACTGAACCTTACTGGCGTGAGGTCTTTTTGCTCACCGTAGGGATGATGCGGAAGGCGGATGTCCTAGTGCAGTTGATGAAGAAAAAAATTGATGGCTTGATTAACCGAGATCCAAGGACACGAGAGTTTCTGACTTGGGTGGTTAAGAAACCTCTTGAACCACCTTTCAACCCTGTTGAAACGCCTTACAAACATGCTGCCGTTCGAGCCTTTTACTTTGCCCTTGCCAATAACCTTACCCACGATTTTGCCTATGACCTTGACCTTGACCTTGCCCGCGACCACGATCGCACCTTTGCCTACAAGCTCACTAATCACACCTTTCGCAACCGCACCTTTGCTCATGCTCTTGTTCATGACCTCCACGACATTGCCTTCACCCGCAACTGCGATTTCACTCACACTCGCGACCTTGCCCGTGACCTTGTCCGCGACCTTGACTTTGCTCACACTCACGACCTCGCCTATGCTCATAACCCTGCTCCCAATCCTGACCTAGAAAGCAAATTACAAGCACTCAAAGCGCAATTGCCTGATCTCGTCGAAGAAAATTATGAAGACGTTCAACAGTGGTGGCAAGGCAATGGGCAACAGTGGCGTGAAGAATTGCGAGTCTTGATGATCGAGCATCGCAATATTGGACACGATTGGCAGTTCAACGATGAGCAAAAACAACTGCTACGCCAATATTACGATGCCAACAAACTGCTGGTCGATTGCCTCAACAGCGATTGTTCTGTCAGCCCCGATGTGCGGCAAGAGATCGAAGCGACATTGTTGTTACCAATGGCTGAGACCAACAATGGGTGATTCAGTGATGGGCACTCATGCAGCGTCCATATCCATCACTAAAATCATGCCCACCCCACAAGACACTGAGAGATTATTGATGGTTTTAGTGACTACAAGCTAAGAATTGTCTACACAGATTGCCAATCTGATGCTGTGATAAACCGAGACAGATGACCTACGTTCGTTGTCGCTACAACTACCTCGGTTGTCTGATCACAGAGAAGACGGGCTTGAGCAGACAGAATAACATCTCCATCCAATGCTTTTATATCCGCAGTGGGCTGTCCAGCTTGTCTTGCTTCTGCCCAAAGAGTAGCAGCTAACAACATTGTCTCTGTCCGAATCGAGACATATTCGAGAGTTTGCTTCAAATCATCAAGCCGACGCAAGCTTTGTAATAACCCTGCGCGGAGGAGTTCACGGCGCACTTCATAATCTGCAATTTCAGGAATCGCAACCCTTTCCCCCCGTCGCAGTAAGAGTTTTAGCCATTGTTGACAATCCAGAGGAATACCTTTAGCTTTGGGATTTGTAACCATGCCCAACGGACCAGAATCTAGCAAAATCAAACGGCTCATGAAAACAAAGGACGATCGGACAACCGATCCTCATCAAGAGCAGTTCTGAGAAATTCCCAAGCTTGTTGGTGCTCAGAGGCATTTTCATCGTCCCCAAGCCAAGAATCTAGAAGGTCGATTGCCGCTTGATTTTTCTGTGCTTGTTCAGCGTCGATGACAGAGGGGGGAGTCAATGGAATTTTTTGTCGAAATTGACGCAAGGTATCCAGCAAATCTGCCCAGTACTCTCTCGGCGTTGCCTCAATTTCATGAAGCAGCAATTCAAGGGACGCTGGAGGTGAGCTAGAACGATCTGCCACGATACGAAAACTACGGCTAGAGATTACAGCCTAATTTTAACTCAGCCACTGTTGCACAGAGTTTTCTGATAACTTCATTAGCTAGACCCAAGAAAAGAGGAAACCTACGAAGGCTCGATCGCCCTCTCCTCCGCCTCTGCCAACATCTGCGCCATCATGCGGGGATAGATCAACAAGAAATACACCATCCAAGTTAGAACCGGAATTGCCACCCCGATCGCCACCCACCAGCGATGAAACAACCCCCAACTCCCACCAATCAACACCACACTGGTCAGCACAATTGACCACGGCTGACACCACCAGGGTTTGTAATTCCAAATATTGAATGACTTGGGTGAATCCGTCATACTGCCATCCTCTCTATGGTGAAATCCTGCCGTCCCAGATTCCCGGCTTCTTTGAGAAGCCGGGAATCTGAGCCACACCCTACTGCTTTAGAAACGTGGCATCGCTGCCTTGTTCGATTCGCAGCTTTGCCTCTTTTTCAAACCAGGTAATTACCTGGGCGGGTGTGAGCGTTTCGATCGCCATCTCACGCTCCACCGCAATTTGTTTCAACGGCTTCAGCGATGAGATCACCAAGCGACTAAAAAACCGCTTAAAGTTGCTATCAAATCCCTGCTCTGGTTGCAGCGTCGGGTCTTGCTCTACCCAATTGGTGATGGTTTCAGCCTGCAATGCTTCGATCGGTACTTCCTGCTGTTGCCCAATCTGCTTCAGCGCCCGCAGAGAATAGATGGAAACCCGGGCTGAAAAGCGATCGCGGGCGGTTAACATGGCGCGATCGACTTCGGCGGATTCTTCCGGGGTGAGAAATTGCTCTGGAGCTTGAGAATCTGTCATGGTAAGTTGCTTATGAAACAAAGCCTCTTCACTTTAGGATAAACAATTCTTTTTAACCGATAGCGTCCCAATATGGTGACTAGCTCTGCACCTGATAGCCGTTTAAGCTTTGGCATAGGTCGGCTGTAGCTCAAAGGTCACTAGGAGAGAAGGATTGGCAACCAAACCAAATTCCGATGAATAACGCCCAGACTACGGTTTAACAAACTGGGATTCATCGCAGTAGCCCCGATCGTACTAGGATCTTAAAGCACTATCGTCTCCCTCTCCATGATTACGATCGCGCTACCCAAAGGTGGGCTACTCGAAGACAGCATTCGCCTTCTAAAATCCGTGGGATTGGACTTCAGCCTGTTTCTTGACTCCGCCAATCGTCAGTTAGAAATTTGGGATACCACCCACACCGCCAAAGCCTTGCTGGTGCGCAACTACGACGTGTCTGTCTATGTGGAATATGGACAGGCGCAACTGGGGATCGTTGGCTACGACATTTTGCGGGAGAAACAGCCGCAGGTGGCGCATTTAGTCGATTTGGGGTTTGGGCAATGCCGCATGTCGGTGGCAGTCAAACAAACCAGTCCCTATCGATCGGCGATCGAATTGCCGCCCCACAGCCGTGTTGCCTCCAAGTTTGTCAACTGTGCCCGCGACTACTTTGAGCAGTTAGATTTGCCCGTGGAAATTATTCCGCTCTATGGTTCGGTAGAGCTGGGACCGATTACGGGCATGTCGGAGGCGATCGTCGATCTGGTCGCGTCTGGGCGCACACTCAAGGAAAATAATTTGCTGGAAATCGATCGCCTATTTGAGAGCACTGCCCGCCTGATCGCCCATCCCCTTAGCTATCGACTGGGGATGGATGATCTGCACTCGGTAATCGAAGCCCTCCGAGCGGCGACTCTAGTGACACAATAGAGATTCGCACTTCTTTTGGCGTTTCCCAAGGTTTATTTAGCATGAGTAGTGCATCTCCCTCGATCGACCAGACAGAACAGCGGCAACCCCGCCCCACCGATTGGCGGTTGTTTCGGCTGCTGGTTCCCTACGCCTTGCGCAACAAGCGATTATTGCTAATGACGCTGGTATTGCTGATTCCCCTGGCACTGGCGGGGTCGGTGCAGCCGTTGTTGGTGGGGCAGGCGGTGTCGCTGATTCGGGGGGAGCCGACGCTGTGGTTTTTGGAGGGGCGATCGCTCAACAATGGGTTAAATCTGCTGGTGGTGTTGCTGGCGGTAACGATTACCGCCCAACTGTTTCTCAATGGCACCCAGAGCTATTTGATCCAAAAGATGGGACAACAGATCACGGCGGCGATTCGCAATGATCTGTTTGATCATGTCACCTCCTTGGCAGCACGGTTTTTCGATCGCACGCCCGTCGGACGCCTGATCACTCGCCTCACCAGTGATGTGGATGCGCTGGGGGATGTGTTTTCCACCGGGGCGATCGGCATTGTCAGCGATCTGGTGTCGATGGTGATGATCCTGGGATTTATGATGGTGTTGCAGTGGCAACTGGCGCTGATGTTGTTGGCGCTGTTGTTGCCGATTACGGTGTTGATTATTTATTTTCAGCACCAATATCGCACCGCCAACTACCGGGCGCGGGAGGAATTGTCGGCGCTCAACTCCAATTTGCAAGAAAATATTGTTGGCATCAGCGTGGTGCAACTGTTTCGTCGAGAAAATTTCAACTCCCAGTTGTTCCGCAAAATCAACCAGCGCTATGTCAAGGAAGTAGACCGGACGATCGTATTTGATTCGGCGGTGTCGGCAACCCTGGAGTGGATTGCTTTGGTGGCGATCGCCGGAGTCCTTGGTCTAGGCGGGTGGTTCGTTCTGCGGGAACGCTTGCAGTTTGGTACGTTGGCGAGTTTATTCTCTATGCCCAGCGATTGTTTGATCCGCTGCGCCAATTTGCCGAAAAATTCACAGCGATTCAAGCCGGGTTCACGGCGTTGGAACGGGTCAGCGATATTTTGAATGAACCGATCGAAATTCGTGATCCGGTGAAACCTCACGCCCTGCGCTCTGCTCAACCTGCGATCGACTCCAGCGTTCCCGGTGAGATTCAGTTCGATCAGGTCTGGTTTGGTTATAAATCTGATGAGTTCGTCCTGCGCGATCTCAATTTCACCATCCGTCCCGGAGAAAAGGTCGCCCTGGTCGGTCCCACCGGAGCGGGCAAAAGTTCGATCATTCGCTTGCTCTGCCGCTTGTATGACGTCACCCAGGGTCGGATTTTGCTGGACGGGGAAGATATCCGCGATCTCCCCCAGGCGGAGTTGCGCCGCCGCATGGCAGTGATTTTGCAGGATGGATTTTTGTTCGCCGGGGATGTCAAGAGCAACATTACGTTGGGCGAGTCCTACTCGATCGACCAGGTGCAACGTGCGGCTGAGCAAACCAACGTGGCAAAATTCATCGAACAGTTGCCCCAAGGCTACAACACCCAACTGCGCCAACGGGGAACCAATTTATCGGGTGGGCAAAAACAACTGCTTGCCTTTGCCCGCGCTGCCATTCGCAACCCCCCGATTTTGGTGCTAGATGAGGCAACCGCCAACCTGGATGTGGGCACAGAGGCGATGATTCAGGAGGCACTGGAGCGCTTGCTGGAGGGACGCACCGCCATTATTATTGCCCACCGCCTGTCTACGATTCGCAATGTCGATCGGATTTTGGTGCTGAAACAGGGACAGTTGGTGGAGTCGGGCAGCCACGAAGAGTTGGTGGAACAGGGCGGGTTGTATGCCAGTCTGTATCGGCTGCAAATGTTGGAATCTGAATAAACTCGCTCCTGCAACTCAGCCTGCCGTCTCAAATCCCCGGCTTCTCCAAAGAAGCCGGGGATTTAGAAATCTGACGGAGAAAAATAGCCTGCTCTTTCACTCGGCGAAAATCATTCAAAGTCAGCTTGTACCAGGAAAACCACGTTCCATAGATCAAGCCGAGACAAAACAAACTACCGACGATCGCCACTTGCACCCGCAGCGGCTCAGCAATGCTCGTCCAGGTAAACAGATTCAAACTCAAGAGTATTAGCACGGAATTTAGCACCCAGCCCCGGCAAATCCGCAATCGGCTCCGCCCATACTCCAGCAGGTTGGCGAGGCGCTCCCCCTGTAGGTAGAGAATCCGCCGATCCTCATGGAATCGGTCTTGGTTCTCGTAATAGTTGCGCAACAGTCTTCGCCCCCAAACCCGCTCAAACAACGTATCCGCCACCCGATCGATCACAATTCCCAACACATAAATCACGGATAGCAATGGAATCAAAGCGGGCAAGGACAAGAGCTTATCCGCATCCACCCACGCCACCCCAAAGATGCTGGCGATTAAAAGAAATAGCCAAATCGCCGCCCCCATGCCAATAATGATTAATTCAACAAATAACTCGGTGGTACTCATGCTGCCTCGATTGGATGGCTCGATCGATTTGCCTAGCCAAAGTATTAATTTAGATAAAAACAGTGTTGCTGTTCAAAAACCCTGTTAAATTTTATTCATTTAGGGTGCGATCGCTAATCAACCTGTAGCGTCTCGATCGCGTTATTCCTTCCCAACTCCCCAAAATCTATGGCTGAACCGTCTCGCAACCCCTCGACCCTCGACCCTACCCACTCCGATCTGGCGTTGACTCCCCAGTCCTCCGGGACGGAGTTTGCCATCGAGTCCTACGCCAACGAGTTGATGGATGAGTTGTTTTGGCGATCTAGAGCGATCGCTACAACGGGGTGCGACCCTCCCCACCGAACCCGTGGATCTGACCCCACCTGCTGCCGCAACTCCCCCGCTGACGCTGC
>JAAUSV010000207.1 GCA_012032525.1 Leptolyngbyaceae cyanobacterium SL_7_1 | reverse complement strand
TGCCTTGGTTTTGAATTCAGCACTGTATTGTTTTCGCTGCATAGTTTTTTGTCTCTCGGTATTTGCCCTGACCTATTGTGCAGCGGGTCTCTCTTATTGCTTTGTCCAGTTTATGGGGTACATCATAGACACCATGCTTCCTGAAATCTTTGCCACACCAGAAGAACGGGATGCTAGATGGCGGTGCCACAACTGGAGTAAGCCTTGCATAGAGCCTGATGCTTGCCAAAAAGAGCATTGCACCGTTGAGTGCCACTACGGAGGACCGGAGCAATGGCATGGTGAAGCCTGTCGCAAGTGCGGTAGGTATTTGGGTCCGTTCGATCTCTACAACGACGAGCTTGAGCAGTACAATCCCGCAGCAAGCAGCGAAAAGCCCAAACCACCTAAACTCAGATAAAAGCGTAATCGCCTCCCACTCAAAATCAAAGACTCCTAGCCAACAGTTCGGGGGCTTTTAAGTAGTAAGCAATTCAAACGCTGCGGATGGGCGCTCATGGATAAGTTAATGTATTATCCTCAAACACCTCTCAGCGCAGCTATTACATACATCATGGTCATGCATCCAACCTTTTGGGTTGGATTGACCACAGTATTTGCACTGTAGAAATGTTTGTGCTCGTTCTGCTTGAGCCTGATTGATGAATTCAATCAGGCTCAAGCAGTTTGGAGACTTTCTCCCTCTAGTCTTTGCCACTTTTTGGGGACCGAAACGGGCAAGTGGATTTCTATCCATTCAATCTCTGGAAACCTGACCTCAACTAGCTCAGGAGCCAAAATCACGATCACGCCTGTTGCATCGCCATAGTTCCCGATCTCAATCTGAATGACATCCTGTGTCCTTTCCGCTCTAGTCCCTGGGAAAGCCCCTAGAATCTCAAATGCTTGCTGTTCATAGGGACGAGCCTTAAAGTGATTGTATTTACCTGGGTTGAGATAAAGTTCTAGAACACAATCCTGCTCGGACGTTGGTTGAACGTTGATTAAGTCCCCACGAATTTCAAACTTACCTTGATGAATGGTCGATCGCTATAGAAGTTAATGACTGCCTCTTCTACTGTTTCTCCAAAGCCAAGTCCGATGGATGGCGTTACAGCATGAACGCGCAGATGGAACTTATCATTTTTTTCACTGATTATGGCTTGAACTTTCATAGAGGCTTCTCACTGTACTGTAACCACGGCAGATGGAGGGGATGATTGTCGGCTTAACATATGAAAGGTTTACTGAAGAATGAGCGATCGAGCCGGAATTCTTAGTTAGGAACTGGATGGATTGAGAAAAGGAGGTTGAGGTGGCGAATGAGGAGCATTTGGCGAGGTTAATGAAGGGGGTTGAGAGCTGGAATGCATGGGTGAGGGTAAATTATAAAGTTCGACCTGACCTTCGTGATGCTGACCTCAGTAAAGCTAACCTTTTTGGTGCTGATCTCAATGAAGCCAATCTTAAGGGGGCTACCCTCATTGACACTAACCTCAGCAAAGCTGACCTCGGTAAAGCTGACCTCAGTGGCGCTGACCTCAGCGGCGCTGACCTTATCCTTACAAGCCTCAGCTATGCCAATTTCAATAAAGCTACCCTCAATAAAGCTACTCTCATTGAAGCCAACCTCATTCGTTCTAACTTTAGTGGTGCGACCCTTATTAAAGTCAACCTTGATGGTGCCAGCCTCATTGAAGCTAGACTCATCGACACTAATCTCAGTGGTGCTAACCTTACTAAAGCCAAGCTCATCGACGCTAATCTCAGTGGTGCTAACCTCAGTGGTGCTAACCTCACTGCCACAAATTTCAGCGGTGCTTACCTCAAAGGTACTAACCTCAGTGGTGCTGACCTTACTGATGCTAATCTCAGTGGTGCTTACCTCAAAGGTGCTAACCTCAGCAATGCCCTTTTGATTGCCTCTCAACTCTCAAGAAGTAACTTGACTCATGCAATTTTGACAGGAGCCTGTATTCAAGATTGGAACATTAACAGTGAAACTCAGTTGAATGATGTGACCTGTGAATATGTTTATCTAAAGGCTGAATGGTCTCCTCAACAAGAGAGAAGTCTTCTAACCAATCGCCGTCCCAGTGACCCTAATCGCATCTTTGCCCCTGGTGAATTCGCCAAACTCTTCCAAAAAGCCCTTGAAACCGTTGACCTCATCTTCGTTGATGGAATTGACTGGAAAGCCTTCTTCCAATCCTTTCAGGAACTACGATCGCAATACGACGATGACAACCTCTCCATTCAGGCGATCGAGAAGAAAAGCGGTGGAACCTTTGTAATTCGCTTGGAAGTCTCGCCAGAAGCGGACAAAGGGACGATCGAACGTCATGCCAAGGAGTTGTATGAGCGCGATCGCCAACTGCTAGAGGCAGAGTACCGCGCAGAGCTACACGCAAAAGACCGCGAGATCGAGAGCTACAAGCGGGAAAGTACGAACATGATGGAAATTGCTAAACTCCTAGCCAGTAAACCCATTACTGTTGAGGCTAAAGCTGTGGCGGAAAGTCAGTCTAATTCAGATACCTTCAATACCGATCTGCGTGGGGCAAACGTGGCGAACTTTGCCAACAAGGTTCAAGACAATGCCCGTCAGCAGGCGAATCAAAATATCTACACCTCATCAGAGAAACAATCCCTGGCAGAAGCCGCCGCCGAGATCCAAAAGCTGCTCAAGCAACTAGAGCAGACCAATCCCACTGCTACCGAAGCCGAGCAAAAGGCGTTTGTCACGGCTGCGATTCCAGCGACAATCAGACAACGAGCGGTTGGCGCACTCCAAGCTGGAGGCGAAACGGCGATCGCCGAATTCCTCGATAACCCCTATGTCAATGTTGCGGTTGCGATTGTGAAGGGCTGGAGAGAGGCGGGGGAATAGGAGACGCTGGAGAGGGCGATCGCCTATTTCTGTTAGACAGCCATCAACCTGGAAAGACCTATCCCCATCAATAAAACAGAAAGCCCTACAACAACAGAGGATTCTGATACCGCCGTGGGATCAGAACCCGGTGTAGGTGTCCCATAACTAATATTCTGTGTGTTAATCACCTCTAAAAAAATCCATAGATTGATGGGGTTGAATGTCTGTGAATTTGTATTTGATTGAGATACGTACAAATTCATAACCTCTTGAATCGTTGAATTTTCCCTAAGCAGAAGGCTCAACTCGTCACCCGTGCCGATGTTCATGCTAAAAGAACTTCCCGTGCCAGTAGGGAACTCCGAGGTCGTGCTTGTGCTTGGGAAAGCTGTTTCAAGAGGAATGAGGTTTGGACTGATAGTGGGTTGTAATTTTAGCAATTCAGGAGATGCTATTTCCTGTGGAGTTATGGACTGTAGTACAGCTTCCTGTTCCAACGTTTCAGAAAGTACAGGATTGACAGGAAGGTTGAGATTAAGAGAGGTGGAGTTTGTTTCCTGGTCTGGCGGAGCGGGTTGGACAGTTTGTGGAGGAGAACAGATCGTGACACTACCACTTCCCTCAACGCCGCTAATTTTATGTCCAAAACTAAAGGGAGCAGAATTTTCTGGATGGAAAGAGCAGTATGTGGTGGGAGGAGGGGCAGGTTGTAACATGCCACCAATGCGGGAGATGAGCAGCGCTAGAAGACCTGGCAAAGTGATTGCGGCTGCCGCAGCTCCAATCGTTGCCTTTCGTGATGCAAAGATTGACATTGTATGGGTTCCTTCTCTTGAGGGGGCAAATATCAAAGGGAAGAAGCTTAGAACCCTCTCTCAAAAATTTCCAGGCTGATAAGACAACAGTCCGTCAAAGCCATCAACAGAGAGAAATTTCCTAACACGGCATATGCAGAACACTAAGGTTCTACGGTCATCGTGCAGCCTCAAGCACTACAAAGAAACTACAAGGCAAAAGTCACAGTTCCGTGGTTAAAAATGACGACGCGAATGTTGAAATGCACCACCTAATAATTGCCAGTATAGTTCGTTCACTTTAAAGAAAGTGTGTAAATCGGTTCCTGTCTTTAAACGGATGACGAAGATGAGTGGATCGTGAAGGTGAGAGTAAGAAATTTTCTGTCCAATTATCGCTTCAAGCCGTAATTATCCGGTTTCCACAAACAAAGTATTGAAAGCTACAGTGTAAGTGTGAAAATAAATAGTATGATTATTTATTTTTCAGTTAAATGCGACTCATGATCAAGTGGAAACTGAACAGCGTCATGGCTGAAAAACGAAAGACTGGTCAATGGCTTGCAGAACAACTACATGTACATCCCAATACGATCTACAGGCTGAAAAAGACCGACCGAATGCCCTCTCTAACCGAGGAGTTGCTTAGTGGTTTGTGTAAATCTCTAGAATGCAAACCGTGTGATTTATTGGAATACGCCCCGTTGACGGAAGATGAATAACTTGACACTGGTTACAAAAAACTAACAACTTACCATCCCGTTTCACCACGTTCAGTAGTTTCAGCGATGAGTTTCAGTAGATCGCCTCAGTAGGGTGTGAGTGTCGCATCCTACTGAAACTCATGAAACTCCTACTGAAACTTCTTGCGGTCGTCGCCCTCGTTCCAGTGAAACTCATCGAGCTGCTATTCACTCCCATCGAGCAGCCACCAGCCCTACCCGACTACATCGATGTCAAAGCCGAGCGGCTAAATTCGGTTGAGACAGAACTCTTGGCAGTGGCAGAAGCTGCCCAAGGTGAACCCACGCTACAGGCGCACGACTCCACAGAACCCCGATCGCTCAGTCCGATCGAACGCTCAAAACTCGTCAAATCGCTACTAGATGAGGCGTATAGCCAGGGCTGCGAAAGCTATCAAGACCTGATGGCGTATGTTGCTGCGCAGTCGGGGCAGCCGTGCGGTAAGCGGGCGATCGCCAATTGGAAACGTGAGCGAGGACTGATCGCCGCATGACGATGGAACTGCGAACGGTCGAAACTGACCACATCTTGTCTGCCCTGGATAATCACCAATCCCTCCTGGTACTGGGTGAGCCGGGGTCAGGGAGAACGACATTGGGCTATCGAGTCCTAGATGAGCTGAGGGGGCAAGGCTACGCGGTGGCACTCGTGAGCTACAGCGGTTCTGCTAAGGAATGTTTGGTGCGATCGCCGAACAACTCGACGTGCCCACGGTCAGCGATGACGACCGACCCAGGGCGCTGACGGCGCAGCAGTTGCGAGAGTCCCTACTGAAACGACTCAAGGAGCCTGAAACTCTGCTGATTGCCGATGATGCCCAGCGCTGGTCTGCCAGCCTGCGGTACTGGCTAGAGGACGTTCTCAGGGGTGGCGGGTTGATGGTGCTGTTAGCTCACAGCCCTCAGCCCAAGGATATCTTTGTGAAACTCCCCATTCTGGAACTGAAACCCCTCAGTGACGAGGAGATTCGATCGCTGATGGTCGAAGAGGCGATCGCCCACAACGCCAAGCTAGACCCGCGAGAATTGGCAGAGTTGCAGCAGAAGGCAGGCAACAACCCGTCACTGGCACGACGCATCGTCCGAGAGACGGTGTTGGGCATTGCGGAACTGGAAACGTCTCAGCACTACCAGTTTGTGGATGGCACCCCGTTTCTACTTGCAGCGGTGGCACTCGTCAGCGTGATTCGGTTCGTTGGGCTGGGACTCGGTGACAAAGCGCTGTATGTGTTGGGCGGAGTGCTGACACTCGCGGCGATCGCCCTTCGAGCCATCCTATACGCTGCAAATCGAGGTGGCAGAAGGCTTTGATTGGTTTTGGGCTAAAATAAATTTTTTTATTTTGCTGTCCATATTACTCACACGTCTTCAGTTTTTTTAATTCCTCCAAGGGTCTCAAAGGGTGGCATGTCGTCTCGCGTGTGGCTTATCCATTGCACTCGACTATACAAATACGATCGCCCCTCCAACCCATCCTCCGCTTCATCTCCACTTCATCAATCGCTTCACCGGAGCTTCACAATCATGATGTCAGTCACCCACTGCGCGATCGCCCTCACCACCGTCAGCGTCACTCTGGGCACAGCGTCCCCCTCAGTTCTGGCGGTGTCGGTGTTGGGGTCGCAGCTCCCAGATTTGGATAGTACGGCGTCGTTTGTGGGGCGGGCGTTGTACCCGATCGCCTCCTTCCTAGAATCTCGGTTTCCCCATCGCACGATTACGCATTCGTTCTTGTCTACGGGGGTGGTGGCGATCGCCTCTCTTCCCCTGTGTCTGATCCACTGGCACTACTGGTTAGCGCTGGTACTGGGGCAGTTCACAGGCTGGTTTGCTGATAGTTTCACCCGCAGTGGTGTGGCGGCGTTTTATCCCTCGCCAGTGCGGTTGGTGATTCCGGGGAATCCACGGGCACGGTTGCGATCGCATTCCCCGGCGGAGTACTGGGTGTTGGGGGTTGTTTGTTTTCTGGCGATCGCCTCGATTAATTTGGCGTCTGCTGGAGGCATCACAGAGCAATTCGCCCGTAGTTTCTTCCCCGACGCTTCGACGGCAGCGACTCTGTTTCAGCGCTACGGGGCGGAACGGGTGGTTGTGGTGCGGGTCAAGGGGCTTCATGCTCACACCTCACAGGCGATCGATTCGACGTACACGGTGATTGAGGCGAATAGCCAGGACCTGATTGGGCAGGAGGAGATTAGCGGCAAGCTCTACAAGATTGGCAATGCGCCGGATGTGCAGATTCGGGCAAATCGAGTGTGGAGCAGTTTGGGCGGAGCGGTGGCGATCGCCGCACAGGAGCAGAGCTTGCAGGAAATTGGTGTCGGTGATTGGGTGACACGACTGAAACCCAGTGTCTATTTGAGTGGGTCGCTGCTACTAGAGGACATGGAGGAAATCCAGATTCCACTGGAACTCGAATCTTACCCAGCGTTGCGGGTGTTTGGGGGGCAGGTGGAACTGAGTAATGCTCAACCGGCTCAAATCAGTGCGTTGTTGGGGGAATGCTGGATTACGAGCGGTCAGGTGATTGTCAAAGAGCGAACTTATGCGGAATCTAGGGCTGGTGTTGGTGGTGTGTCTGGTGGGGTGTAGTGCGGCGATGTCTCAGGACGTGTCACCTGCGCCGACGGTGATTACAGGTAGTGAAACTACAGCGGAACGACTGACACTGTAATCGTCAGTGTCAGTGCCCTCTGACCTGCTGGTGAAGGAGGGCGATCGGGTGGAGGCAGGTCAGGTGTTGGCGGATCGGGTGCGCGATCGAGACCGGATTGAGGCGCGGATTGAGCGGTTGCAGTTGCAGAAGCAGAAGATGTCGGTGGCGATTGCGGGACCTCCGCCAACGCGACCTGTGCCGGAGGTGGTAGGGTTGCCGCCAACGAGTTTCCTGGATGAGCTGGCAGCGGTGGAACGGCAGCGCAGGCTAGTGGAGGCGGCGGAGGTGGAGGTAGCGAACCAACAGCGCATGTTGGATATGTTGGTTTCCAGCGAGAACCCCAGCTTGCCAGCCGCCACAGTGCCCCACGAAGAAGCGGTATTGGAGCAACGTCAACAGGAACTCGCCCAGGCGGAGGCGGAACTATCGGTTGCCGAGGGGCAGTTGCAGCAGGCAGAGGCAGAGCGGCAGTATCAGGAGTACCAGCATTCCTTGGAGATGAGAAAGCGGGCGATCGCCCTCCAACAGGCGGAGCTGCAACGGCAGGAAGAGTTGCAACACCAGCAGGCGGAGGAGCGCGATCGGGCGTTTGAGTTGGCGCAGTTGGAGAGCCAGTTACAGAACCTTGAAGCCCAACTATTCACCCTTTCAGCAATTCGGAGTCCCTACAGTGGTGTCATTCAACGGCTCAAGATTCAGGAGCAGCGCGATCAAAATCTCATTGTTGAGTTGTCTTTGGTTGCCGATGGCGGCAGTGGCGCAGCAGCCACCGACCCCTGAAGAGATGGAGGGGGCGACGATCGAGGAACCCGCCGAGGAATTCATCGAAGAGGAACCGCCACTTGATGAGGGTTTCAGCGAGGACGTTCCAGTAGAGGAGTACGACGCTGACGCCGAGTTTCAGGACAACACCAACCCGTTGAATCCGGCTGGCGACTCCCTAGAGCGATTGGTAGAAATGCAAATCTCCGAGGACTTATGGAGCGCCATGCTGGGAGAGTTGCCCTGTCTGGATGTGTCGGAGTCCTGCATCCGGGAGCTGCAAGAGATGGCGGTGATCAATAACCCGACTTTGGCGGAGATTGATGCCAGGGTGGAGGCGATTAACCAGAAGATTGAGGAGGCGCGATCGAATAATCAGCGATCGATTACGATGTCGATTTTTGAGCCGCTGGTGGAGGACATCACCAGGATTGAGGCGATTCAGCGAGTCGCTGATCCATCCCGACCGCCGACGCCTGGGAGTGTGATCGTGCCGGAGGAGCGGGGGTTTCTAGAAAACATCTTGGATATCTTTGTGAATCCAGTGCGGGGGGTGAATACGGTGCTTTCGTTGATTGGGATGCCGTTGTTTCGCGGGATTTCGGGCGGGTCAGACGCGCAGCAGAATCGGCAGATTGCGATCGCGGATTTGCAAGTGAAAGTAGCCGAAGTAGAGCGGCATCGGGCGGAGATGGCGAATGATTTGCGGGAAGAGGTGTTGTTGCAGGCGTTGCAGTTTGAGACGTTTCGCCGGGAGTTTCAGGGCTACCAGGAGATGGGGCGACGCTCGACGTTGCGGTTGGAGGTGTTGACGACGAAT
>JAAUSV010000206.1 GCA_012032525.1 Leptolyngbyaceae cyanobacterium SL_7_1 | reverse complement strand
TAGTAGTAGCTGATTTTTGGTGGTGCGGGCGGCGCCGGCACACAAAATCAGTACAAGTTTAGGACTAGCTAATTTTTAAGTTCTACTTCACGAATCACCGACTCATTGGGGGACAAAACCACCCACAATAGGAGAAGTACTGGATATTCCCCATTGCGATCGTTGGATTCCCCAAGATTTATCATGTACAAAACCTCGGATTTGCACGTCGTCGAAACCCGCCCTCTCATTCCCCCCGCCACAATTCATGGGGAACTACCCCTGGACGAAACCACCGCAACCCTTGTGGCGACCACCCGCGATCGGATTCGCAATATTTTGCAGAATGAAGATCGTCGCCTCCTCGTGATTGTCGGACCCTGTTCAATTCACGACGTGCACGCCGCCTATGACTACGGGCAAAAGCTGATATCGCTGCGGGAGGAGCTATCTGACCAGCTCGAAATCGTCATGCGGGTTTATTTTGAGAAGCCCCGCACGTCGATCGGCTGGAAAGGGTTGATCAACGATCCCCGACTAGACGGCAGTTACGACATCAACACGGGCTTGCGGCTTGCCCGCAAACTGTTGCTCGACTTGGCACACTTGGGGCTACCCGCAGCAACGGAATTGCTCGACCCGATCATTCCCCAATATATTGCCGATGTGATTGCCTGGACAGCGATCGGTGCTCGCACCACCGAAAGCCAAACCCACCGCGAAATGGCGTCGGGCTTATCGATGCCGATTGGCTTTAAGAACGGCACGGATGGCAGTCTCTATGCCGCTGCCAATGCCATGCTTGCCGCCAGTCGATCGCACCATTCCTGGGGATCAACCACCACGGCTTAGCCAGCATCGTCACCACCACCGGCAACCCCGATGGACATCTCGTCCTGCGAGGCGGCAAAGATGGACCCAACTACGATGCCACCCACGTCCAACACGCGGCGCAGGAATTGACCACCCTGGGGTTAAACTCGCGATGATGATCGACTGTAGCCACGACAACGCCAGCAAAGACCACACCCGGCAGGCGATCGTTCTACAAAGTGTTGCCGAACAACTCCAAGCTGGTTCCAAGCAGATCATGGGGGTAATGCTGGAAAGTCATCTGGTGGCTGGAAAGCAATCTATCCCCAAGGATCTAAGCAAGCTTACCTACGGGCAGAGCATCACCGATCCCTGTGTGGATTTTGCAACTACCGCGACATTGCTGCGGATGTTGGCAAAGGCAGTGTCACAAAATTGTTTGCAGGTTAGTTAGCGATTAGCGACTAGCGATTAGCCACCAGCCAATCGCTAGTCACTCGGCTGTAGATTCGGGCAAATTGTTTCGGTCACCCAAGGCACACTTGGTTGTTCCTGCCAACCCGAAAGAATGCCCTGAAGCTCGATCTTCAGCGTTTCTAGAGCAATGATTTGAGCGGTAATTGCCTCCACCTTGGCTTCGAGATGTTGCTTCATTTCGCCACAGGGGAGTTGTCCTCGATCGTGCACTTCTAGAATCTGTTGAATTTCTGCCAAGCTCAAGCCGAGGGACTGCGATCGCTTGATAAACGCCAATCGCTGCACCACATCGTTGCTAAACAATCGATAGCGGCTGTCGGAACGCTCGACAGTGGGGGTCAGCAACCCAATTTCGTCGTAGTAGCGGATGGTTTTGACGGGTAAGCCACTGGCGATCGCCACCTCACCAATTTTGAAGGGGGGCTGGGTAAGAGAGCGAATAGTCATAATAAACCCATAGGACTAACGAGGACGAAGCCGTTACCGAGACCCATCATGCTGGGACGAATGCAGGATTGGTAAGGGGGGACGGGAAGCTTGGCTTGGTAAGGCGCGAAGGGGCGGACGCTCGATCGTTGGTTCTCGGAGCCTGGGTTTACTCCAGCGCCACAGCAATCCGACTCCCACCAGAACTAACCCAACCACTAGCAGAGACCCTCGATCGCCCACACCACCCATGACGGCATCCACCGCCCCCACCGTCAATATGAAGCTGGAGACCGGGTCTCTTCGATACATTGATCTAGCATGTTTCAAGGGCAACTGTGTCACCACCTAAATCAGTTCTATATGCTCCTACTGTAGCGTAGGTCGTTTTGGACGATCGCCCCCACGCCCTATTAACCAATAAACCATTGATAAAACGCCGGAGGGGAAAGCACTGCCTCCCCCTCCGGCGTTAATGAATTATTCCATTCAGACAGAGTGGCTTAGTACAAGCCCAGCCAAGACAGTAGCCCTTGACCAGTCAAATATTCGACCAGCAACGTACTGACAAAACCAATCATGGCAGCGCGACCATTTAAGCGCTCGGCGTAGGAATTAAAACCAAACTTGGGTTCTTCGAGCTTGGGCGTTACGGTAGGTTGGGTCATGGGAATGTTTACAAAACTTCACTAACGCTTCCATTGTATAAACAGATTGGCGATCGTCAACCAAGTTTTATCCCAGTTTTACATCTCCTCAAGATCCAAATTTAAGGTAGCTACTATGCCGACACCGTGGCACTCAGTTAGACACTACGACGACATTTTGTATGACAAAACCGATGGGATTGCCAAAATTACCATCAACCGTCCCCACAAACGCAATGCCTTTCGTCCCAAAACAGTGGTGGAGCTATACGATGCCTTTTGCAACGCCCGTGAAGATCCCCGAATTGGCGTGATCTTGCTGACGGGGGCAGGTCCCCATAGCGATGGTAAATACGCCTTTTGCGCGGGCGGCGATCAAAGCGTTCGCGGAGAGGGGGGCTACATCGACGAGGCAGGAGTTCCTCGGTTAAACGTGCTGGATTTGCAGCGGTTGATTCGATCGATGCCCAAAGTCGTGATTGCCCTCGTCGCAGGCTACGCCATTGGCGGCGGACACGTATTGCATCTGATCTGTGACCTGACGATCGCCGCTGACAACGCCCTCTTTGGACAGACGGGTCCCAAGGTCGGTAGCTTCGACGGGGGGTTTGGAGCCAGTTACATGGCACGGATCGTCGGACAGAAGAAGGCACGAGAAATTTGGTATCTCTGTCGGCAATACACAGCGCAGCAAGCATTGGAGATGGGCTTAGTGAATACCGTTGTACCCATTGACCAGTTAGAAGCCGAGGGCATGCAGTGGGCACAGGAAATTTTGGAGAAAAGCCCGATCGCCATCCGTTGCCTTAAAGCTGCCTTTAATGCTGACTGCGACGGACAAGCCGGATTACAGGAACTCGCGGGCAATGCAACTTTGTTGTACTACATGACGGAGGAAGGCGCGGAAGGAAAACAGGCATTTCTAGAGAAGCGTAAACCAGATTTTCGGCAATATCCGTGGTTGCCGTAGTAAAGCGGTTGAAGGGCTAATCGTTAGGATGGCTAGAACGGAGTGAGTAGGCGCGATCGCGCCTACTCACTCCCATGTTGATGCACCCTAATTTTCCATGCTGTTAGCAGGCGGAAACGAAATCTAGTGAGGGAACAACCGTTGACTCACCCGATACGTAGGCAATCAAATCCCCCTGATAGAAAATATCGTAGCCACCACCGCTGTAGCCACTGACGGTGTAGTTATTAACATCACCAAACACTTGGAACTTGTCGCCTTCCCACCATTTGAAGTCGGTGACAGTGGCATAGCCCGCTCCCATGTAGTGGCTGCCAAAACAGTCGCCGAGCACAAACGTATCTGCCCCAGTTCCACCCGTCATGCTGTCGTATTCAAATTCCACACCGCCATAACCGACCAGAGTATCGTTGCCTTCACCCCCAAGCAAGGTATCTTCCCCAACTTCACCATAGAGGGAGTCATCGCCTGCGCCACCATCTAGAATGTCGAAGCCATCGTGACCGAGGATAGAGTCATTGCCCTCTCCGCCGTAGAGCGAGTCATCTCCAGTCCAGCCGTCAATGTAGTCGTCTCCTGTTTCGCCGTAGGCATAGTCATTGCCCTCCCCGGCGTACAACCCGTCGTTGCCATCAAAGCCCATCAAAGTGTCATCCCCCGCTTCGCCGTAAAGCAGGTCGTCTCCTGTCCAGCCGTCTACGTAGTCTGCCCCTTCCCCTGCATACACGACATCATTGCCTTCGCCTGCGTAGATTGAGTTGGCAGCCGCGTTGCCCGTGATCCAATTCGCCAGACTATTGCCCGTGCCACTGATGGGGTCAAACCCTGTTAATACTAGGTCTTCTACATTGTCGCTCAGGGTGTAGCTGACGGAAGTATTGATGGTGTCATAGCCTTCGCCAAAGTATTCCACCACCACATCTCCGGCGTCGTTTACAACGAAGGTATCATCGCCGTAGCCACCCAGCATGGTGTCCGCACCCGCACCCCCATCGATGAAATCGTTGTCGCCTTCGCCATTGAGGTAGTCGTTGCCATCATCACCAAAGATGGTGTCGTTGCCGTCGTAGCCAAGGATGTAGTCATCTCCCGACCCACCGCCGAGGGTATCATCACCAGTCCAACCGTCGATCGAGTCATTGCCTGCCTCACCATAGAGGGCGTCGTTGTCAATGCCACCATTGAGGTAGTCGTTGCCGTCGTAACCCAGTAGGTAATCATCCCCGGCTTCGCCGTAGATGGTGTCGTCACCAGTCCATCCATCTACAACGTCTGCACCATCGTAGGCATAGACTGTATCGTTACCAGCATCAGCAAAGATTGATTCGCTATCGGCGGTGCCATAGAGGATATCGTCAAAAGGGGTAGCCATGGGTAAAAACTCCTAGGGGGGCTGAATGAAGTTTGTCGTGCAGCTCAAGGTGATTTTCCTTTGCCGCTCTAAAAAGTTCTCAGGCGAAGTCAGGGGGGGTTATGCAGCTTCACAAAAACTTTATCGCCCTTGCTTATCCCCAATGCTGAGCACCCCTACCGATCGAAGGACAGCAAAATAATCCGAGCGGACGGCAACAAAATTGTCGGGTAGCAGTCATTATTCAGAATTAGCTGAAATAGCTGAAATAGCTGGTGGCGATCGCACAGAGGGTATCGACATGAAAAACTGGACATCAATTCCTATCACCGTCTTGGGTAGAGGAAGTTTCTTGCTAGGAGTGGTAACGATCGCGCTGATTGGGGTTGGATGTAACTTGTCCGCACCTCGATCGACGCCCTCTCTGCCATCAGAATCCTTGCAGACAGCTCCCAATCCCGCCGTAGATGCCACCCCCGCCACAGGAGCGGAGCGGGTTTATTTAGCCGACAACCGAGTGTCGTTTTTGCCCCCGACCGGCTTTACCCCACTCACCCCAGAGGAAATTGAGTTGAAATTTCCCAATGCCAACCGTCCTCAGCAGGTCTATGCCAACGATCGCGGCACTGTAGCAGTCGCCATCACCCTATCGGAGGTGTCCCTCACTCCAGAGCAATTGCCAGAACTGCAACAGGTGATGGAATCATCGCTAGAACAAGCTCAACCAGAACTGCAATGGATCGAGCGGGGATTGGTGGAAATCAACGGCACTCGCTGGCTGAAGTTGGAATCGATCACTCCAGCATTGGATACCGACATTCGCAATGATATGTATTTCACTTCGTTGGCAGGGCAAATGATCGGATTTAACTTCAACGCTACAGTGGATGCGGACGAAGCTGTCCAGGCTGAACTCTTGCAAAGCCGCGACTCGATCCAACTTCAACCCTGAAGCTAACCGATTTGGGGTAGTCCTAACCTTATCAAGATAGGACTACCCAAATTTTTAAGCTTCTACTCAGGATTTCTACAGGTAACTTTTGCCTACGGTTTCTACAATGAGCGAGTGTTGTATTCTATCCATTCCTATAGGACAGCTTCATGCGGATTCAACCCTTGCTAATCGTTTTACCACTGGCAGTGTTGCTAGCAAACTGTTCTGCGGTTTTGAATTCCCGATCGCCCGCTCCCTCCACCTCTGCCGAATCCCCGGTCGCCGCTAATACTCCCTTCCGCTACGACTCCTACGCGCAGGTGTTGGAGCAGTACGTCGATGAACAGGGATTGGTGGATTACGTGGGATTGCAGGCAGATGCCGATGGATTGAAGCGGTTTAACCAATCGATCGGCGCAGTGCCATCTGCCACCTACGAGGCATGGAGCGATGCTGAGAAGATGGCATTCCTCATCAATGCCTACAATTCGTTTACCCTGGAATCGATCATCGACCAAAATCCGCTGAAAGCCAGTATTCGCGATATTCCTGGGGTGTGGCGGGTGCGGCGGTTTCAGGTGGCAGGGCAATCTAAAACCCTCGACGATATTGAGCACAACACGCTCCGCCCCACATTCCAAGATCCCCGTATCCATGCTGCGTTAAATTGCACTGCCATTAGCTGCCCTGTGTTGCGGCAGGAACCCTACACCGCCGAAAAGCTCGACGCCCAGCTAGAGGAGCAGGTGCGGCTCTGGCTCGCCAGCCCCCAAGGCTTGCAGATCGATCGCGCGAACAATCAGGTACGCATTTCCCAACTTTTTGACTGGTTTGGAGAGGATTGGCTGCCTAACTATGGCACCAGCGAGGGCTTTACGGGCAATGACAAGCAACGGGCTGCGTTGAATTTTATCAGTCAATACGTCAGTGAGGACGATCGCGCCTATCTGCAACAGGGCGAGTATGAGTTGAGCTACTTAGACTACGATTGGACGCTGAATCGGCAATCCTAAATTATGGGCGATCGCCTACAATCCATACCCACAAACGGCACGATCGCCGATTAGTCGTTAAGATGCAAGCGTACCTTGCTCCCAAATTGGCATGAACGTCCTCACCCAATTGCTGCATCTTGTTGGTTCTAGCGCCGTTGCCTACATTACCGCCAATAACATTCGCAATTCCCAGACTCGTCCGAATGTGCTGGCAGGGTTTCAGTTGGCAGAGTCCGGTTCGGTTCCCTTCCTCGAAGCCCTCAGCCAACGGGCGGCGGCGGAAGGAAATGATTGGTTGGCAGAGCGGCTCGATCGCCATGCCCAAGACGAAAAACGCCACGGTCAAATTTTTGCCCACGGGTTGAAACAATTAAATAAGCAGGTGATTGACCTGAAGGGCATCCCCGAAACCACCGCTGAGGGCAAGCCCGATGATCGTCGCCGCAGTCCTTTCTTTGAAGCCTATTTTGAGGGCTATTCTCAAGCGGATCTCAAGCCCCAAGCCATTGATTGGACTGTTTTCTTTGCCAGTACCTATATTTTGGAATTGGATGCCAGTAAGGATTTTGTGCGCATGGCAAATGCCCTACCCGATGATGCGGTGAATGCCAATCTGCGCAAAGGAATTCTCAGCATTGCCAATGACGAAAAGGGACATGCTGCCTATTTGCACGAAGCGTTGCAGCGTCAGCTTCCCTACGGGGAAGTCCAACGAGCGACCGATGAGTGGCGCACCCGCAAGGTCAACGCCATGATGTCGATGGTGGGTAATTTGATCCAAAAGCAGGGACAAATTCCGTCGTTGGTGCAGGATGGGGTGCCGGTGGAGATGGCAGAGGGGATGGAGCGATCGCCCGCTTTAGCTTGATTTGGTTAAATTCTGCCCACCAGACATCCGGCTTTTCCTAAAAAGCCGGATGTCTTTGTCTGATGGCGTAGCCGATCGCACTCTAAACTAAAGCACTTTATCTAAAAGCAGCGATCCTCAAGCTTAAAGTTGAAATGATGTTTCAAAGATGGTTCAAATTTCTTGCTGTCCCCGTTGAGTTAGAGGTAAGTGAATAATTTGATTTTGGTACTCTCCATCAAATGACGCTTCGGCAATCAAAATTAATTCATTTAAGTTTTGTTTGACTGTTAGGTTTCTGTTCAAGATGAAAATGCCTGGGATATGATGCCCTTCATTCAAATGCTCTTTGAGGTGAACGGGCATTGAGGAGCGATTGTTGGTCACTAATATAAACTCAAATCTTTCGCACCAAAGCAAAATCGCAGGGTCAAGGGTTCCTTTAGGTGGGGTAGACGGTTCACCTATGATCCAAACAACTAACTCAGGTCTAAGGCGACGTAGTTGAACTGGATAGAGGGGATCAACATTTTCATCAATCAGATACTTCAGCATACTGCGCTTTTATATCTGCTTCGCGTACTTGCCGAAGTTTCTCTAGCCTAGCTGCCGTTGGGTGGGGATTACGTTGTTGGGCTTTGCGTTGTTGGTCGCTAAACTCTAGCCAGTCGGCGATATACTGGCTAACTAATTCTTTCTCAGAGTGATAATAAAGGATTGTGGCATAGACCTGTTCCAGTGTCAGCGAGGAATAGGTTTGTTGAATCTCCTCTGGTGTGCGGGATTTGTAAATGTACTCGTACAGAATGGTTTCGATACCAATCCGTGTGCCTTGAATGCGGATATCGTTGGGAGCTAAAAAATTGAAATAATTTTTCAGTTGCATCACTTCAAATCTCCCTACATCACCATACCCTTGCTTTTAGCATATCGTACCAACTAGCTGTGCCTGTAGGGGTATCAGAAATCAACATAATGCTCAAGCAAAAATTGGAAACGATCGCCCTCCAGACCAGAACGATCGCCTTCTAAACCAAAACATTCCACTTAAAAGTAGCGATCTTTATAGCGGTGTGCGAGTTTGTTGAGTACACTTGTAAGAGTCAGATTGCTTTATTTCCCCTGCTTCTATGAGACCCTATTCCTGTGACTTGCGCCAAAAAGATTGTAGAGCTTTACAACAACGGTGAAGGCTCAA
>JAAUSV010000205.1 GCA_012032525.1 Leptolyngbyaceae cyanobacterium SL_7_1 | reverse complement strand
ACCATCTTTAGTGAAAACGACACCGAGTACGCCCGCCCCATTCTACAAATCCGAGACATTGCCCGTCGCTATGGCTGCACCGTCATCCTAATTCACCACAGCAACTCCGAGGGCAATAGTCGGGGAACGAAAGCCATTCACAACTCAGTAGATGAGGTATGGGGATTGACGATGGGTGAAGGCGATCATCGCCTCCTTAAGGTGCAGAAGACAAGATTAGGACGCCCGCCAGGTCGCTACAAATTCGCCTTTGAGGAAGATTTCTCCTTCCGATATTTGGGTGAAGATATGCCCGATGAGTTTGACGAAGACCACCAAACTCAGGAGGTGAAGATCCGCCTATGGCTATCCGAAGAGTCGCGCCAGAGCACTGCCTTTGCTCCAATGGAAGTGGCTGAAAAACTGGGATTGAGCAATGGGTCAACTCGTCGGGCACTTTATGAATTATGGGCAAAAGGGCTGGTTTGCCGCAAGCGTCCTAAAGGATCTTCGTACTACCTGTACTACGTTAAGAAGAATCCTAAAAGCGATCGCTCAATCACCCGCGATCGAAACCAAGCGATCGGGCATCTGCCTATACAGGAAGCAAGTTTAGGGACAAGCGATCGGGCGATCGGAGAAAAACACAAAAATTCCACTGTTCAAAATGGCAAAAATGGTCGATCGCTTGATCGCTTTGACGCCCCACCTCATGCTCAACAAGAAGTAGAGGGTGATCAAAACCCCAATCGCTTGAGCGATCAAAAGACGATCGAACCCCCTACATTTGAGGATGAGTTAACAACTTGTGCAGCGGAAAACCTTAGCATTGGAGACACTGTACTAGTCCTCTCCTCTGCAAATTGGCTGAAAAACGGGTCCGACAAACTGCCGTGGGAACAGGTGCCCAAATCCCGTCGGGGAGACTCTGCCATTCCCATCAACACCTTGAGTGAGGCGCTGTTTCACGAATTGCAGCAGCCCAGCCGGGTATTGGGTATTCGAGGCGATCGGGTTCGAGTCAGGAACCAGACCACGGGCAGAAACAGCGTGTTTATCATTGACCAAGTGCGAGTGACTGAAGGCAAAGGATCAGGGATGAAGACAACTAAGAAACGAGGGCGATCGCCCTCTCCAGACTGGAAAACTACGGGTGAAATTTGTGTAGCGCTCAACTGCACTCGTCAGCATTTAGCGACTCTGCGAAAACAGGGGGTGCTCAAACCCAAAATCCACTACCGCAACATTAGCCCCTATGCGGCGCTGCCTACCTACCGATGGCACCTCTCCCGAATTGAGCAGTCGCTCTCAAAGTTATGGGATGAATGATGGAGGTTTGGGGCGATCGCTTCTGAGCATCAGGGCATTAAATGCCTTTTGGTGGGTATCTGCTGTAATCCAGTGGTGATAGATCCGCTCATGCACGGCAACCGAATGCCCCATCTGTTGAGCTGCCAACGAGGTAGGTAGCCCAAATTCTAATGTCCTGACTGCCCAGCGGTGGCGAAGGTCATAGGCAGAAAACGGCACTTGATAGCGCTCAAACTGATGAGTCACCCGATTACCGTAGTCGGCGTGAGCTTTGCCTGTTACTGGCGGTAGTTTGGGTGTGCGCAGATCAAATTGTTCGATCCACTCTGGGTAACATGCCCAAACCAAATGGCTGCCAGTTTTCCCCTTGCTGACCCTGACCATGTACCCACCATTAGTCAGATCGTCCAAGTCCAGGAAAAACACTTCGTGATTTCGTAGCCCGAACGCGGCTAACATGCCATACACCCATTGCCAGCGTGGGTTAGGGATGTTGTGGAACCACTCCGTGATCAAGTCATCGGCTGGCAGCGATCGCGGGTCTACCTCGGTGTAGGAGTAACTGCCTTGCAGCGGCTTGAAATCAACCTCTAATCCAGCAAACGCAGCCAACTTACCAAGGCTGATACAAAATCGTTTGCGCTGTCTGGAATTGTTCTGACTTTGAGCGATCGTCTGAGTCAATAACTCAGGCGTTAACGGTTGGTTGCTGGGTAAGCGGCTAAACACCCGTTGATATTCGGTTTGCCAAGTGGTGTCACTTACCTTTCCTCGATGCTCGTGCTCAAATCGCTCGATCCATTCCCCTGCCGTCTGGGGAGTCTGTTCACGACTCGTCAGGTAAGGTGCCCAATCAAATTGGTTGCAGTCTAGCAGTGCCCCCACCTTTCGCGCCTCCAGCTCTGCCAACGAAACCCCTTTAGGATGCGCCCCTACCCCCAACGCGATCCGCTGCTGATAGGGTTTGGTTTTGGAGTTACCCGGCTTAGGTGGAAAAGTTGCCTGTAAATACAGCTTTTCGCCTAGTTGCTCAATCCTAACTCCGACCCGATTCGATCTAAGTCGTCCATTCGCTTGGGCGATTTTTCCTGTAACATCCACTTGCTTATTTCTTGCTTAAAATACGCCTTCCTTTCATTAACTGATGACGACTTCTGATAACTATAAGCATTTATACTAAACCGCCAGATGCCTTGTAAAATCAAGCTTCTGGCGGTCATAGTTTCATGAGAATTATGCCAGGAGGCGGACTTGAACCGCCGACACGAGGATTTTCAGTCCTCTGCTCTACCAACTGAGCTATCCCGGCAAACTTGGGCTGCTGTAATTAGCGCCTAACTAGGGTAACAAACTTACGCAGCCTTTGCAAGCGTTACGAACGATCGAATGATCGGCGGATGCATCGATCGTGCTAACCTTCCTATTGCACGGGGCGGAGCCGAGTCATCTTGAGGGTAAACTCTCCTAACCCCTGCCCAGCATAGGGACGTACCCGCAGGATGTAACTTCCTGGATTAGTAATTCGGGCAAACAGGAGGGAATTGGTGGTGCCATCAGGACCGTCGTCATTTTCCCCCAGGGTAGAGCCATCGGGTGCAATTAGAGTGATGATGGTGTCAAATTGCTCAGACAGTAGATCGATGACAATCTGATCGCCCGACTCTAGGGAAACAATATAGTCACGCGCAAATCCCCCAAAACCCGTTGGAATATCTTTCTCAGAAAGAACATCTGTAATTTCATTATTGGCGGGTAGCTCGATCGGGTTATACATGGTGGTTTGCGCATTGGCGTTGCTGCCAATGCCAACGCTGAGAAGCGCCGCAGACGCGAGTAGAGAGATAAAGCGGTGGGTTAGGAATTTGCTCATGAATATTGAATAAATGCGCTGGCTGGTTGCAATTAGAACTCGTCAATTATGCCTTATTTTTTCCCAACAATCGTTGGATTTATCATTTTTCGCGATTTCCATCCCAGAATCATGGGTAAAGTTGTAGGGCGAATAAACCGATGGATAAACTTCCATGTCACCCAATCAACATATTAATGACATGGGGGTGACAAATCCATTTTGATCTGCTAAGTTATTACCAGTGTGAGGAGCGAACCAGCTAGGGCATCGAGACGAAACACGGTCAGTCGTCGATGCCCTTTCTGATTTCTAGATTTACAGCAAGAATTTTTCGATCGCCACTGCCGCTCCATCCCTCTCTACACTTGGAGCTACCCAGTTGGCTAGGGCTTTAACTTCTTCCGGAGCGTTTCCCATTGCTACGCCAATACCAGCGTAGGCAAGCATCTCCACGTCATTGAAATTATCTCCAACAGTCATCACCTGGTCGGGCTGCAAGTTTAGCAGTTCCTCTGCTAGGTACTTTACTGCCGTTCCTTTATTGACCAACGGATTTGTCACTTCAAAGAACGTCGCCACTGATTTGGTGAAATATAGCTCTGCGGGAGTGTAGCGCTGGCGCAAATCGATCAGCAGATTGTCAATGATATCGGTGTTGTGGCTGAGGGCGAGGATTTTGGTGGGTTCGGTGTCCAGCGATCGCCGCAAATCCCCCACGGCGATCGGCTCAATTCCAGAACGTTCGGCATACAACTCCGTTTCTGGCGTCATCTCACGCACATAGAGCTGGTCATCAATATAAAAATGAATGGAGAGTCGCTGGTGAAAGGTCGGTTGTTCAAAATAATCTAGAAGCTGCAACACCGATTGTTTTGGTACTGCCCAATGGCGGTGCAGTTTGCCGTTACCCGGATCTTTAATCAGTGCCCCCTGGTAGGTGATTAGGGGCAAGGAAGAATTGAGGGTTTGGTGAAAGCGCAGGGCAGACCGATACATCCGTCCAGTGGCGATCGCCACCAAATGCCCTTGGCTTGTGCCGCTTGCACAGCTTGCTGAACCGTTGGGTTGATTTGGTTCGATTCCCCTGCGATCGTGCCGTCAATATCTAACACCAACAGTTTGATATCGTTGCCTGCGGCTGGTTCTGATGCCATCGAACGGGATGCAACGGTATTCTGCATGATTCGTTGTGCTACTTGGCGATAGGTTCACAACCAGTATGCGAGGAAGTGGTGGAATTGGCTAGCCGGATAGGCGGCAAGGGACATGAGTGGTTAGCAGTTAGCGAGGTCTCAAAACGGCAAGCGCTCCGCACATTAATAGACCAACAACCAGCCCTGGTTCTGGTACATCAGCCACGGGCGATTCTGCATCAAATGCCACGGTGATTTCCTCATCGACTACCAGCAACACGCTTTCCTGGTTGAATTGTTGGGTATAGGCAGTGATGATCTCGTCGATGGCAATTTCGTTGGCAAGGGAATCTTCTAGCAACAATCTCACCACCTTCGAGGGTTCTTCTACAATCGTGTTGCTACTGTCTTGGAATTGTCCATTGGCATCAAACACCGTCAAGCCAGCAGAGAAACGTGGGGTGATCACAGTGTCAAGGAATCCTTGAAACTCGGACTCCGACACCTGCCCACCCCCTGGAATGTTTTGTCCAAAGAATAGGTCTGCCTGAATAAATTCTGGGAGCGGGTCATTGTCGATTAAATTTTCCCCTGCCCCAAAGCCAACGGCAAGGGCTTCATTCACTGCCAACAGAACGCTCTCTTGGTTAAATTGTTGGATGTAGGTTTGGATGATTTGGTCGATCGCCGCTTCATTTTCTACAGTATCTTCCAATAACAGGATGACGGTTTTAGATTCTTCTTCAATAATGGTGCCGGTACTGTCGCGAAACTGTCCATCGGCATCGAAAATAGTCAAGCCAGCCGGAAATAGCGGTGTAATGCTGGTGTCAACAAACGCTTGAAAGTCGTTTTCAGAGACCACGCCACCTCCTGGAATATTTCGTCCAAAAAATAGCTCTGCTCGAATAAATTCGGCGGTCGGATCGTTGTCGATCGCATTTTCTCCCGCACCGAATACAACTTTAAATTCATCTTCGTTGGTAACTTGCAAAACACTTTCTTGGTTAAATTCTTCCAAGTAGGCAGCCACGATTTGATTGATTGCTACTTCAGTGTCGGCAGTGTCCTCTGTAAATAAGGTAACGACGTTGGCAGGCTCCCGAACCAGGTTATTACTGCGATCGAGAAACTGCCCATCCGCTGCAAAAATCGTCAATCCATCTGGGAAACGAGGGGTAATCACACGATCTACAAATGCCTCAAACTCCGCATCAGAAACCTCGTCCCCCCGTAGAAATATTTCGTCCAAAGAATAGATCACGTTGGATCAGTGCCAGTGCATCGGGTGCATCGATCGACCACAGGATGACTGTTCCCAGAGTTCCTACCAACGTTTGTGCGATCTGAGTTGTCAAGTTTTGCATGCTATTCCTCAGTTAAAAATTTCGGTCGTGCAGGCTCTATGCTCCTCCCACGATAAAAGGATTCAACGGCAAGCACAGTCGGAAAAGATCGGCTAAATGATCGGGAAAGATCGGACTGTTTTTGCCCTGAGGCATCGAGTAGGCTGCATAACCCTGGCAGATCAACCGTGGAATAGAAAAGTTGCACTTCCCACCCTGCGGATCGGGCAATCGAGTCTTGAATTTTTATGAATCAGCTAAGCCATATGACAAATCTCAACTCTTCAATCCGGTACTATGGTGATTTAAGCCAGCGAGCTGACGCGCAGGGCGCTACCCTGGAGGTTTTTGGTATGACACCTGAGGAAGCCTTGGTCTTGCTTGATTCGCTACTACCAGGACAGAAGCTTAAAGATATCCAAGAATTAGTATTTCGGTATTCTTGGCAAGGATGGACGTATTCAAAAATTGCAGAGCACGCAGGCTACGACATTGGTCACATTCGAGATGTGGGATCAAAGCTGTGGCAACAACTCTCCCAAGTATTTGGGGAGCAGGTAACTAAAAACAACGTGCAGGCAGCCCTGCGGCGCAGACAGATGCAATCGGCTGTGCAACTGACAGCGCCCACCCTTGCCGCTGACCCCGCCCTACCGTCATCGCGCAGAAAATAACATCGATCCCCACCAGCATTGGGGTGAAAGTATCGACGTGCCAGTCTTTCACGGTCGTAACCACGAATTGACCGTATTGGAACAGTGGATTTTGGATGATCAATGTCGATTGATTGCCCTGTTGGGCATGGGGGGGATGGGAAAAACCACCCTCGCCATCAAGCTCGTAGAGGCATTACACGATCAATTTGATCGGATGATTTGGCAATCCCTGCGCAATGCTCCTCCGGTGGAGGAGGTGTTGACCCATTGGCTCAACCTACTTGCCGATCAAGACAGCACTCCACCCCTCACCTTCGATGCCCAACTCAACCAGTTGATGGACTATCTGCGCCGATCGCGCTGTCTGTTGGTGTTGGATAATGTGGAGACCATTCTCCACAGCGGAGTAGGCAACGACGATGGGGGGCAAAGTGAGCCATACCAGCCCGGCTACGAAGCCTATGGAGAATTGTTTCGGCGGGTGGGGGTGGAGCGTCACGGCAGTTGCCTGGTGCTGACTAGTCGAGAAAAACCGAAAACCCTGGAGGCATTGGAGGGAAAAACGCTGCCGGTGCGAACGCTCTCCCTTTCGGGGTTGGGATTGCCAGCGGTGCAGGCGATCGTCACCACCCAGGGGTGTTCCTGTCCATCGGAAGCGGAGTGGCAACGGTTGGCGGAGCGCTATGCTGGCAACCCGCTGGCGCTAAAAATTGTCTCTACCACCGCCAAGGACTTGTTTGATGGAGACATCCACCAATTCCTTGAACAGGACACGATCGCCTTTGGAGACATTACCGCGCTGCTTGACGAGCAGTTTCATCGCCTATCGGAGTTTGAAACCCAGGTGATGTATTGGTTGGCGATTAACCGTGAGTGGGTGTCGATCGCCGATTTGCGGGCAGATATGCCCGTGCCCAATCAATCCAAGCTGTTAGAAGCGCTGCAATCGCTGGGGCGACGTTCGTTGCTTGAAAAAGCCAACGGGCAATTTACCCTGCAACCCGTGGTAATGGAGTATGTCACCGATCGCTTGATCGAGAAAGTGACGCAGGAAATTCAAACCCACACTATTCGCCTGCTCCTGAGCCATGCCCTGATCAAGGCGGAGGCAAAGGATTACATCCGAGATAGCCAAATCCGAGTGATCTTAGCACCCTTGGTCAGTCGGCTGTTGGAGCATTGGCGATCGCCCCAGATTGTCCAACAGCATCTCAATCAACTGCTGCTAAAACTAAAAACCGACTACGCCACCTCTGCGGGCTACGGCGGTGGCAATGTGATCAATTTGCTGCGGCATCTGGGCATTGAGTTGACGGGCTACGATTTCTCAGAGTTGAGCATTTGGCAGGCTTATCTGCAAAACGTCACCCTGCACGATGTTAATTTCACCAATGCGGATCTATCGAAATCAGTGTTTACCGAGACCCTCGCCACTCCCTCTGCGGTTGCCTTTAGTGTAGACGGACAGAAAGTGGCAACGGGGGATATGAATGGGGAAGTGCGGCTATGGCGATCGGGCGATGGCAAAAATCAACTGACCCTCAAAGGGCACCATAGCTGGATCTGGTCTCTGGCATTTAGCCCCGATGGGCAGATCCTTGCCAGTGCTAGCGACGATCGAACGGTGCGACTGTGGGACTTGTCCACCGGGCAGTGCTGTCACACCTTGACGGGGCACAGCGGCTCGATCTGGTCGCTTGCCTACAGTGCTGATGGGCAATACTTTGCCAGTGGCAGCGAAGACCAAACCGTCAAGGTCTGGAACGCTCAAACCGGGCAGTGCCTCAAGACCTTCACGGGGCATACCAATTGGGTGCGATCGGTGGCATTTAGCCCCGATGGAGAGACGATCGCCAGTGGCAGCGAAGATCATACTCTGCGATTGTGGCATGCGCCCAGTGGACAGCACTTGCGGACCTTGAAGGGACATACAAACTGGGTGCGATCGGTGGCGTTTAGCCCTGCTGGAGACATGCTAGTCAGCGGCAGTGGCGATCACTCCGCCAAACTGTGGGATGTCGCCACAGGATGTTGCCGCCGCACCCTCAAGGGGTATACCAATCGGGTCTGGTCGGTGGCGGCTAGTCCCGATGGCACCACGATCGCCAGTGGCAATGATGATTACACAATTCGGCTGTGGAATGTGCAGGATGCGGCAAACGATCGGGTGTTGCGGGGGCACAGTAATGCAGTTTGTGCGATCGCTTTTAGCCCGACTGCACCACTGCTGGCAAGTGGCAGCAGCGACCACACCCTCAAACTGTGGGATCTTTCAACGGGGCACTGTCTGCAAACCCTGCGCGGACACACTAGTCGGATTTGGTCGGTGGTATTTAGCCCCGATGGTCAAACCCTTGCCAGTGGCAGCGACGATCACACCTT
>JAAUSV010000204.1 GCA_012032525.1 Leptolyngbyaceae cyanobacterium SL_7_1 | reverse complement strand
TACGCGTTCCTCAGTAGCTCAGTGGTAGAGCGGTCGGCTGTTAACCGATTGGTCGCAGGTTCGAATCCTGGCTGGGGAGTTTAGTTCAAAGCCTTAACTTAAAGCGATCGGATTGAGCGATAATCAATACGATCGTTTCGAGGGTGCCCGGTTTGTATGCGATCGTTGGCTGGTTGGGGGGGATGTATTGCCCTAGGTGCAGGATTACGGTTCGCTCAATTAACAACCAAACCGTTGTGGACAGACGAGTTTGCCACGATCGTCTTCAGTTTGGGTAACAGTTTTCAAACGGTGCCCCTCGATCGACTGGTGACCGTAGACCAATTGCTCTTCCCACTACGCCCTGATCCAACAGCAACCGTTGGTTCTGTTGTGCATTATCTATTGACGGAGAGCAACCATCCTCCTCTCTACTACATCCTCACCCATTTCTGGTTAAAGCTTTTTCCGACGCAAGATGGCTGGGTGTCTGTGGGGGGAGCGCGATCGCTCTCAGCCCTATTTGGTGTGGTCGCGATTCCAGCCATCTTTGGATTGGCGTGGGTGGCGTTTCGTGCGGTAAGCGTGGCTCGATCGGCGGCTCTATTGATGGCACTGTCGCCCTTTGCGGTGTATCTATCCCTGGAGGCACGTCACTACACGCTAGCAATAGTGTGGATTGTGGCATCGTTGACTTGTTTGGTTGTAGTGGTGCAATCGCTCTGGAATTACACGGCTCCATCACTAACTGTTTGCCTACTATGGGTTGGGGTAAACGGGTTGGGAGTTGCCACCCATTATTTTGTGGCTTTGACGTTGGTTGCAGAAGCGATCGTGCTATTGGGTGTGGCAGGGCTGCAACTGGGTCAAAAAGGATTATCTTCCGGTTGGTGGCGGGTTGGAATTGCAGTGGTGGGCACGATCGCCGCAGGTTTAGTCTGGTTGCCATTTCTCAGCACCATTCAGGACAGCGCATTGACGCAATGGGTTTCGCCGGATGAGGATGATTTCTCTTGGCAAACCCCGTTGGTGCAATCGATCGCCGGATGGATCACCATGCTCTATCTGGCTCCGATTCAAGCAACGGTTCCTTGGGTTCGCCAACTTGCTGCCGTTGGGTTGGCGGGGATCACGGCGTATACCATTCCAGCAATTTGTAGGGGACTGAGCGATCGCACATTGCTTAAACCTCAGTCGGTTCGCCTACTGGGGGGATTTGTCCTAGCGGCGATCGCCCTGTTTTGGGGCATCACCTATGGAGCAGGCATGGACTTGACCGTTGCCTTTCGCTACAACTTCGTTTTCTTCCCAGCCGTGATTGTCTTGCTGGCGGCGGGGGCGGGGGCGTTGTGGGAGCGATCGCCCCACGTGTCGCGCTGGTATCTACGCCGCTCCAGCTTGATACTAATGGGTTTGGTCAGCCTACTGGGTGCGGTGACGGTGGTAACAAACCTGAGCTATCAAAAAACTCACCAACCCAATCGGGTGGTGGATGCAATTCAAGCCAATTCCCAGTTTCCAGTAATTGTGGCGATCGCCCACGAAACCCACGGGCAAACCGGACGCTTAATGGGAATTGCCTGGGAGTTTCAACGGCGATTAGAGAAAGATCCAACGATCGCTATGCCCCGGTTTCTCCTGGCACATCAAGGCTCTGAAGACCCCACACCTGCCTACGCTGCTCTCCAAAGAACGTTGGATACCCTTCCCCGTCCCCTTGACGTGTGGTTATTAAACTTTCGATCGCCTTTAAACACCGGACGCCGCCAGGTACTGAATCCGCAAGGGTGTAGGGTGCGATCGGAACGAACAGTTGTGGATGGATATAAGTATCAACTGTATCGGTGTTCAGTAGAGAAAAGCGATTAGCGATTAGCCAATAGCCAATAGCATTACATGGCAGAATAGGGCAGGTTGGTGTCCGAGGTTCAACATGGGTAAGGGCGATCGCAGTCGATGGAGCAGTGTTGGGATACTAGCTATCCTGTGGGCGATCGCCGCAATAGTCGATCGGCTTTGGCTGTGGTTCGATCGATCGATTCCATCCTGGGACCCAGCAGATCATTTGATTGGAGCGTTGAACTATGGGTGGACGTTGCAGAATGCCCAATGGTTCTCCGGCGAATGGTGGCGGGGGTTGTGGATGTTGTCTTCCAAATATCCACCCTTGCTCTACATTTCAACGGCTCCGGTGTTGCGATTAGTAGGGACGGAAGCCGATGCGGCAGTGCTCATAAATCTAGGCTTTACGGCGGTTTTGTTGGGCAGTGTGTATGGGTTGGGCAAGCGGTTGTTGAATGCAGAACTGGGACTGTGGGCAGCGGGGTTGTGTCTGTTGTTTCCCCGGTTCTACACGGTGCGCACGCAATATTTCATGGATTACCCGCTGGTAGCATTGGTGGCGCTGAGTTTTTTGTGTCTAACGATCTGGCGGGATGCCAAAACTACTTTAGGGCAGTGGGGATGGGCGATCGCCTTTGGCAGCAGCTTTGGACTAGCCCTACTGATGAAGCAATCGGCGCTATTTTTTTTGGTTGTGCCGTTGCTGTGGGTTGGGATAGCCGCATTAGGACGGCGACAGTGGGGACGGGTTGCCCAAATGGGAGTGGCATCAGTTGTGGCGATCGCCTTCCTATTTCCCTGGTTACGGCAAAATTGGTTGTTTCAAATTAGTGCTGGCTTCAACTCCAATATTAAGTCAGCCCTATCAGAAGGTGATCCCCCCCTCCACACACTGGGAGCGTGGACGTACTATGCGCAAGATTTGCCAGCGGCGGTGTCGTTGCCCTTGGTGGTGATGGCGATCGCTGGGTTGCTGTGGATGGTGCTAAAGCCCCAGCGCCATCGGGTGCTGGGGGAATGGCGATCGCCCAGTAGCTGGATTTGGCTAGGAGGATTTGTCGTGGGAGCCTACGGAATCTGGTCGGCAGTGCTAAACAAAGACGAGCGCTACACCATGCCCTATCTGCCGATAGTGGCTCTATTTCTAGCCTATGGATTGCTTCAGTGGCGGGGACGGTGGGTGTGGATACGCTGGGCAACGGTGGGCGTGACGATCGGAGTGATGCTGCTAAATTTATTTCCGATCGGTGGGGCGATCGGGCAACGCATGACTCGAACCCTCAGTCCCAATGCCCAACAGCATCCCTACACGGGGGACGCCTTTCCCCATGCCGCCGTGATGGAGGAAATTCTTCGAGCAGAACCCTATCAAACCGCCAATGTGGGAACGCTGCATTCCACGGCTACCCTCAATCAACACAACCTCACCTATGTGGGTAATCAGCGTAATTTCCAGGTCTATGGGCGGCGAGTGGGCAATCTCGATCGTCATTTGGAACAAGATGTGCGATCGATGGACTGGATCTTAACTAAAACTGGCAAAGATGGGTCTGACAGTGGCAAGACTCGCCGCCAGCGGGCTGGGGTAATGAAGCAGGTACGGCAGGACGGTGAATTTCGTCGTCAGCAGGTGTGGACATTGCCGGGGGGCGATCGCCTGTTCCTGTTTCACCGTCGGACTCCGGCAGTCCGTGTTCGCCCCCTAGACAATGCATCAATCCCTTCCGCCGTTCGCCTCCAGCGTGTCAAAATTCCTGCCTCCGCTCCCCCTGGTGAACCGATTCCGATTACCTACGAGTGGACGGGAAACTGGCAACAACTACACGATGGCTTGGTGTTGGTGACTTGGCAGGCGGAGGCTTCCAGTTCCCAAGCTGAGCCATTCGCCTTTTGGCAGGATCACGCGATCGGGTTAGGACGATTGCATCCAGGAGCCATTCAAGCCAATCAAATAGTTCAAGCTGCCGCGATCGTTGAGCCAACTCGTTTGTTCCAAGTGATTGAACGAACTGCCATGCTACCGCCTGCCACCACTATTCCTGGCGTCTATCGCCTGACTCTTACCTACGTCGATCGCCAATCTGGAGAAACCTATGCCATTCCCGCTCCCCCGACTCGTCTGACGATCGACCCCCAAGCCTCCGCCACTCCTGCCCCGGTTCTCGATTGGGTAACTCAGTTGCGAACCATCGCCGCTTCTCTTGCTGAGGGATCGCCCGCCCTAGAGGCTGCCTTTGACCAGATCGATCGGTTGAATCTCTACGATCCCAACCAAAGCTACACCGTGCAGGCGGAGGACTCGATGCAGCTTCGACTCCAAATCCAGCCCACGGATCGCACTGCCGCCTATACCCTAGCCCTAGCCCAGGTGTTGCAACGAGATGTGCCTGGTGCGATCGCCGCCTTAGAACGAGTCGCCCAACTCGACGCTCAAAACCCCAATGCCCATGCCTACCTTGGCTTCATCAACTTGTATGGCTTTCGCCCACGGGCAGCAGAGCAAGCCCTCCGTCAAGCCCGTGCCCTTGATGCCAATTCTGCTGAAATTCAAGGACTGAGTGCGATCGCTGCCCTAATGCGGGGCAACCTGCGGCAAGCCTGGGACTATGGGCAGGCAGCCCTTGCATTACAACCAAAGGAATAGAGCAATTGGCTCTTGACTAATCGCTAATTGCTAATTGCTAATCGCTACAATGGGAGAGTGAAATTTTCGCTGTCAGGCTTTCTGGCAGTTCTTTTATGTCTCTGCCTGTCGTTGCTATCATCGGTCGCCCCAATGTGGGCAAATCTACTCTGGTCAATCGGTTGGCGGGAGAGCAAAACGCGATTGTCCACGATGAACCGGGGGTAACGCGCGATCGCACCTACCGGGAAGCGTTTTGGCGCGATCGGGAGTTTTGGGTTGTCGATACGGGCGGTTTAGTCTTTGACGACGACACCGAATTTTTGCCCTTGATCCGAGAGCAAGCAATGGCAGCCTTGGCAGAGGCGAGCGCCGCCATTATGGTGGTGGATGGGCAGGCGGGGATGACCACCTCCGATGAGACGATCGCCACTTGGCTGCGCCAACAGTCCGTCCCAGTGCTGCTAGCGGTGAATAAATGTGAATCGGTCGAGCAGGGATTGGTGCAGGCGGCGGAGTTTTGGAATCTGGGGTTGGGCGAACCGTTTCCGGTCTCTGGGATTCACGGCAATGGTACGGGGGAATTGCTCGATCGCCTGATGATTCACTTACCGCCAGTGGAGGCATTAGAGGCACAGGAGGAGATTGGGGTGGCGATCGTTGGTCGTCCCAATGTGGGTAAATCCAGCTTGCTCAATGCCTTTGTCGGGGAAAACCGGGCGATCGTCAGTCCGATTTCGGGTACGACGCGCGATGCCATTGACATGGTGGTAGAACGCGACGGACAACAGTACCGCCTGATCGACACGGCGGGGATTCGCAAAAAGAAAAACGTGGAGTACGGTCCAGAATTTTTTGGCATCAATCGCGCGTTCAAAGCGATTCGACGAGCGGATGTGGTGTTGCTCGTGATCGATGCGATCGATGGCGTCACTGAGCAAGACCAAAAACTGGCGGGACGAATTGCCGAGGAAGGGCGAGCCTGCGTGGTTGTAGTTAACAAATGGGACGCGATCGAAAAAGATTCCTACACAATCTATGAGTACGACAAAATTATTAGCGATCGTCTGCATTTCACCGAATGGGCAGAGCGCATCTACGTCAGTGCCCTGACTGGGCAGCGGGTTGAGAAAATTATCGAGCTCGTCAAGACAGCAGCAGAACAACACCAACGCCGGGTGAGCACCGCGGTAATCAACGAAGTGTTGGAAGACGCGACGACATGGCACTCCCCCCCACCACCCGCCAAGGCAAGCAGGGAAAGATTTACTATGGCACTCAAGTTGCCAGCAAGCCCCCAGCGATTGTTCTGTTTGTCAACGATGCCAAGCTATTTGGAGACAACTATCGCCGCTATGTGGAGCGTCAGTTTCGTCAAAGTTTAGGCTTTGCTGGCACGCCAATCCGCCTAATGTGGCGCGGCAAGAAACTCCGCGAGGTGGAGCGCAACACTACCAATCGAGCCACCCGAGTTTAATTCAACGCCTACCTCCCTCTCCAAGGCTGTTACGCTAATCGCTAATCGCTAATCGCCAATTGCCAATTTATGGATCTGCTGCGATCGCTCCCCATTGGGCTTTACCTCGAACAACCCGTCACATGGCTCCATCGGCTTGATCCCCGCGTTAAGCTAGTTTGGCTACTGGCATTTACGTTAACTCCCATCTCAGCCAATCCCTACTGGCGGCTCTCGATCGTCGGTTGGTTGTTGTTGCTAACGCTAACCGCTCGAATTCCCTTTCGAGTGTGGCGACAACAGATGGGATTGGTCTTGGTGTTTAGCCTATTGCTATTTGCCGTCACCCTGTTTGCGCCCGATGGCATTCAAGCAGAGCACCAACCCCGGTTGCCTAAAAATGAGCTGGCGATCGTCCAACCCGCTTCTACTCCTGCGGCTGCCCCCTCCACCCTTTCCCTTCCCCAGCCCACCCCCTACCGCTACGTTCTCTTTGAGCGGGGTGCAATCAAAATCACACGACGCTCCATAGAGCTAGCGGTGCGAGCGGGAACGCTGATGTTCATCTTGCTCTACGGCACTAACTTATATTTATTAACCACTGCCCCGGAGGAAATCACTGCTGGGTTAGACGACGTGCTGCAACCGTTGCGCTGGTTTAAGTTACCCGTGACGGAAATTGTACTGACCTTAACGCTCTCCCTGCGCTTTATTCCCCTGGTATTGGAGGAAGTGCAAAACCTGATTCGATCAGTGCGTACGCGAGCAATCAACTGGAAAAAATTGGGACTGCGGGGCAGTGCCCAAGTCTGGCTAGTGGTAGCAGAACGCCTGATCGATAATTTATTTTTACGCTCAGAGCAAATTGCCAGTGCCATGCAAGTGCGCGGCTTTACTAGCCCCAATCAACATCAAGTCCAGTGGCACCAGTTGCGGCTTAAGCCAATCGATTGGCTCCTACTAGTTGGAGTGGTTGGGTTTTGGGGGGCTCGCTTTGTCTGGGGAGCGATGCTTAACGGATGAAAAGTCTATAGTCAATGCCCCATGTGGGGGAAAAGTTGCTAAACTAACAAAAAAGTTGGAGATTTTGTAGCGCAAAGGCACATTTTAAAATACAGTAATGGAAAGTCCTTTCCATATCCTTCGTTCTCACACTCCTAGAGTTCACGCTGTACCGTCACTAAAGGGTTGCGATCGCCGTCATCACTCCTCCAAGGGTTGCCTAGTCACTTTAATAGAGGCATGTAATAGACCGCACAACTGCTTGAGAATTAATTGCTCCAAGCTTTTGTCCCTCAAGCAATTGACACCATCCGATAGTTCAACTGATAGCTCAACGCCATTTTTCTTATAAATTAAGCCTGAAACTAATAAGCCTGAAACTAAATCTGATTCTGACTCGATTCATCCCACTGCGCATTAAGGCAGTCATCTTAAATCAGTATCCAATCAGTTTTGGGACGATCGCTCGCACCGATCGCCCCGGTGTATCTGTTTGGTTCTAGTGGCACTCGTTTTCAAGTATTCTCAGTGTCGCCGTCTAAGCAATGTTGCTTCCCATCCCCTACCCTGACGAAATCATGTTATCTCGTAAGACCACGCTTCCTCCACAAACCGCTGTGATTAAACCCGCTGTAGCACCCGCCAAGCCAGCGAACAGTGAAACCTATCTCAATCATCCAACGTTTGGGTTGCTCTATAGAGTCTGCCTGATAGAAGACACCAAAGAGCTATTCGCCACTCTCTATGCCCAGCGCCTATTTTTTTTAGTCACCACTCTTGGAGACACAGTTCAGTTTGACCCCGTAAGCCGCACCGATGCTCGCCTACTTGTTGAAGCCCGCCTGCGCAATCTACGTCGAGGTAGTCAACTCCAAGATTACGGGCAACTGCAAGCAACCTACAAACGCGCCTTTCACCAATAACCCAGTCGAGGACTTAGATAACATATTATATCAAGTTCGTCGATCGAGACGTATCGCGGCAAACTAAGTTGGGGGTTGCCTCATTTTTCAAGGATTCCGAGAGAAGTTGAATTCAGCATAAGAACATCTAGCGTTGCTTTCTCGGCTGATAGGCTAGAAGCTTAAACGGTCTCGGGTAGTGGTAATTAAGTAATGATTTTTGGTGGGGCGGGGCACAGCCCGCCCCACCAAAAACCACTACAAGTGTAGAACTACCCGGTCTCGCAGGAGGTCAACGGATGAGTCTTGCCTATAAAACGCTAGATGAATGGTGTTTTAATTTTCTTTAACGCTATTGGTAGTAGTTAGCAAATTTGCTATTGTCAGGGAGGCGTGTTTCAACGGTTGCTCGAAGCAAGCTTTTGGCAAAGCGATTAGACTTTATAAATTGGAGTGACAGCGTTTGAATGTAGGGATCGATGGTAAGTTCTTCTCAAGCCAAGCCGATCGCCGATCGGCTTAATCAAATTCAGCAAACTCTTCCGGCATCTGTACGACTGATTGCAGTCAGCAAACAGGTTTCGACAGAGGCAATCCGCCTTGCCTACGAAGCCGGAGTCCGAGATTTTGGTGAAAGCCGCATTCAAGAGGTGGCTGAAAAGCAAGCTGCCCTGCACGATCTAGCAGATATTACTTGGCATTTAATCGGTCACTTACAAAGCAATAAAGCGGCTAGAGCCTTGGACTATTTCCAGTGGATTCACTCCATCGATAGCCTCAAACTAGCGGAAAAACTCAATCAACTGGCGATCGATCGCCCAGTTAAACCCAATGTTCTGCTGCAAGTCAAAACTGTTACCTG
>JAAUSV010000203.1 GCA_012032525.1 Leptolyngbyaceae cyanobacterium SL_7_1 | reverse complement strand
GGGACGAAAAAAAATCCGGTATCGACGCCATCGTGGATCACCGAAATCTTGTCATGGTATTCCGGGGGAAACTGCGATCGCTGCCAGTGGGTGGGGGTGATGCCGCGATCGCAACTATAGAGATCAATCAGCAAAGCGGCGTTGCTGGCACGGTAGCGCAAACCGTCATCTTTACTGGGGGGATAGGCGGGGTCAAAGTCGATATCCGCGCCGTGGGCATTGGTGAACCATTCGCAGTAGCACAACAGTGGCACGGTAGGAAACACGTCTTTGACAAACATATTGTTGCCCCAGCCCGAATGTCCACAGATAATATCGGGGACGAAGCCGATCGCCTTGAGTTGCTCTGCCACCCGAAACACTGCCTGCCCGTTCAACACCGCCGTCTCAAATGGACGAACATAGGCATGGGTCGAACGGTGCGCCTGCCGCGTAGGGGCAACCACCAGTTTGTGAACTCCGGCTAGGGTCGCCTCGGTGTTTTGGGTGGCAAACACCACCTGATGCCCTTGTTGAGCCAAACTAGTCGCCAGCGTCCGATACTGCGCCGGAAAGTTGTTGTGCAGAAACAAAATCCGCATGGGATCATCGCGCTCCGCTACCCAGCAGTAATAGCCCCAGCATGGTGAAACTATTCCACAGGCAGTGCAGCAGCATCGGTGCCAGCAAATTGCGCGATCGGGTGTAGACAATCCCCAAAATCGCGCCCAACAGGGTCAGCGGCAAAATTTCCGAGAGGCTGAGGTGGGCAATGGCAAACAGCAGGCTACTGAGGCGATCGCCCCACTCACCGGAAAATAGCGCGTCAGGGAAGGCAGTAAAAATCCCCGAAATAACGTCTCTTCAAACACGGGAGCGGCGATCGCCGCGGTAAAAAAGAAAATTCCCAGTGACACCGGATCGCGCTCCTCCAGTACGATTTGCAGTAGTGGATTGCTGCCGCCTTCGCCTTGCCAAATACTTTGATTGAGCAACGACAACAAAATCATCAAGGGCAACGCCACCAGATAGCCCCCTACTCCCCAGGAGAACCAGTGACCACGTGGTTGCAGCCGAAACCAATCCTCTGGCAACGGCAGGGTGGGTTTGATGGAAACATACAACACCGACAGGGTAGACGCCGCCAGCAGCAGGTAGGACACCAATACTGACAAGGCATTCGCACGATTGCCCAACGCCGCCAAGGGAAGTTGATTGGCGAGCAATTGCACCAGCGTTGGCAACAAAAATTGCCCCACAAAAAAGAACCCCACAATCAACACCTGCCAGGTAATCTCCCCATCCCACGGCACCTCCCAGGTTTTGTCTGCATTTTGGGCTAACAGAGATTGGTTGCCCTGTCGCCAACGTTGGATCAGCAGAGTTGAGAGTAAGCCAATGCCAAGAATGCACCCCGCGATCGGTACTATCCCAATCAAGCTGAGTTTGATAAACGTCTGCTGGGCGATGTCTTGTTCCGCTGCCTGCAATGCCGCCAGCGTATCGGGGCGCTGTTGCAGGTCATAGAGCCGAGCCAGTGCCCGGTAGCGAAACCAGCCATCCAACGCCTGGTTGAGCTGTGGCTCGGCATCGGGCAGCAGTCGGGGTGGGTCGCTCCACAAGCCAGTCAATACGGTGGCGACCGGAGCGAGATCGAGATTGGAGTCAGCATTTGCCACTGCTTCCCAAGTCCGCAGCGCCTCCGCCACTTGCCCCTGCTCGGCTTGTAGGATACCAATCCGCAAGTCTAACTGGTCGATCGATCGAGACTGCTGTACTAAACTTGTTGCCGCTTGCTGCGTTTCCAGGGACGTTTTAATGTCACTTGGATCGGTGGGATCAAGGGGAGCCACTCCATCGGGGCGATCGACTTGTGCCTGAAATTTTTCCAGGGTTTCCCCTGCCGATGTGCGCACGGTTTGGTATTGCTCTAGGGCGGTTTCCAGGGGGGTTGTCCCCAGCAGTGCCGTGCGGGCGGGGGCGAGATCGGTTCCCCGATCGGTTTCCTGAATCTCGCTGGCGTGTAACAGCAGATCGGTTTGGTAGAGTTGCAGGCGATCGGTAATTTGGGGCGCATTCCAGCTACTCACCAGCCTGCTCACCAAAGAGACCACGATCAGCAGGGTTAGGAGGCTTAAAATTAACCGTCTTAGTGTCATCCACGTGTCCTGAAAGTGTAGCAAACGCCAAGATTACTAGAATCAAACAGTAAGCAGGGTTCTGACTGGCATTATCGCATCCTTCCCCCACTCTCTTGTCACGCTCTAACGGAGTATCCGCAACCAGAGACGGTAGAATGCTTCTGTTATTGCCTTTTTTTGCAACTCCATCCCCACCCCGATTCGCTCAATTCCAAGGAGGACAAACCCCTGGCTACCCGCGTTATTCTCGTGCGTCATGGCATCAGCACCTACAATGTTCAACGTCGCATCCAAGGTCACTTTGACGAATCCTACCTGACCGAAGACGGACGCTTGGGCGCATCCAAAACCGGAGCTGCCTTACAGGGGTTAGCATTTGATGCCCTCTACAGCAGCCCCCTCAAGCGAGCCAAGGAAACGGCGGAGATCATCGTATCCCAGCTCCAGCTTCACCCAGCCGTGACGCTCCAGTTCACCGACCATTTAAAGGAAATCAACCTATTGTCGTGGGAGGGCATGGCATTTGATCAGGTCAAAGCCCAGTTTCCAGAGCAATATTGCATCTGGCGCGATCGCCCCCACGAGTTGCAAATGGAGATGGCAACTGCCGATGGCGTGATCCAGGTGTTTCCGATCGTCAATCTGTTTGAGCAAGCCAAAGAATTCTGGCGAGACGTTCTCCCCCACCACGATGGTGAGACAATCCTAGCCGTTGCCCACAGCGCCATCAACCGGGCATTGATTTGCACAGCGGTTGGCTTAGAACCAGACTCGATCAAGGCTTTCCACCAAAGCAACTGCGGCATTAGTGTCCTCAATTTCTCCGGCACGTTGGGCGATCCGGTGCAATTGGAATCGATCAACCTCACCGCCCATCTGGGGAGCAATTTGCCTGAGCCGAGAGAACAGGGAGGGATTCGATTCCTGCTCGTACGCCACGGCGAGACCGATTGGAACCGTGAAAAGCGCTTTCAAGGACAGATCGACGTTCCGCTCAATGCGCTGGACGCCAACAATCCCAACAAGCTGCTGCGTTTCTCCAAGCTGTGCCAATCGATCGCGCCGTCAGCAGTCCCATGCTGCGTCCCAAGCAAACCGCCGAGATCATCCTCCAATCCCGTCCCCCGATCCCCCTGGAACTATCCGACGACCTCAAGGAAATCGCCCACGGCTTATGGGAAGGCAAACTGGAAGCCGAGATTGAAGCGGAGTACGCCGCTGAGCTAGAGCAGTGGAAGCGATCGCCCGCCGAGGTGCAGATGCCCGAAGGCGAGAACCTGCAACAGGTGTGGAACCGGGCGATCGCCGCTTGGCAAGCAATCCTTGCTGCCGAACCATCCAACCCCGATCGCCTCTCTACCATCCTCGTTGTCGCCCACGATGCCGTCAACAAAGCCCTGCTCTGCTACTTGACTGGCTTACCCCCCGCCGCTTTCTGGACGTTTAAACAGGGCAACGGCTCGGTCACAGTGATCGATTATCCCAACGGAACCGACAGCAAACCCCTCGTTCAAGCGCTCAACATCACCAGTCATTTGAGCGATGGGGTGCTGGATCGGACAGCCGCCGGGGCGTTGTAATCGCGAATTCCTAACCCCATGCCCAAACAATTGCTTCGACAAATTCGATTCCTAGATGCGGTGGCAGCGTGCGATCGCACCGTGGATGTGTTGCTAGACGAGGGCACGATTCTAGCGGTGCAGGATGGGTTGGAGGCACCCACGGATGCCACGGTGCAGGAGAACTCTGGGCTAATTTTGGGGACGGGGTTGGTGGATCTCTACAGCCATTCGGGGGAACCGGGGTTTGAGAGTCGGGAGACGCTAGAGTCGCTGGTGCAGGCGGCGATCGCTGGTGGTTTCACCCACCTTGCCCTGTTGCCCGATACCCAACCCGTGTTAGACGATCCATCGGTGTTGCAGTGGTTTCGAGCACACTCCCCCGCTGCCCTACACCTGCACCATTGGGGAGCCTTGACCAAAGGGGCGGCGGGAAACCAAATGGCAGAATTGGGCGAACTCGCCGCCGCCGGGGTGGTGGGGTTTGCCGACGGACAGCCGCTACAAAATCCCTTGCTGGTACAACGCCTGCTGGAATATGGCTCGGCGTTTCATCGACCGATCGCCCTTTGGTGTTGCGATCGTACCCTCGCCGCCAATGGCGTGGTGCGGGAAGGGGTCGAGTCGATGCAATTGGGATTGCCGGGAAGTCCAGCGATCGTCGAAACCGCTCCCCTGGCTGGGGTATTGGAACTGGTCGAAGCCACGGGAACCCCCGTCCACCTGATGCGCATTTCCACCGCCCGTGGGGTAGAACTGATTCAATCCGCCAAGGCAAAGGGGTTGCCCATCACCGCCAGCACCACCTGGATGCACCTGTTGCTCAATGTCACGGCTGTTCGTTCCTACGATCCCAATCTGCGACTTGATCCACCCCTGGGCAATCCACAGGATCAAGCCGCCCTCATTGCTGGGATCAATTCCGGCGTGATTGATGCGATCGCCATCGACCACACCCCCTATACCTACGAAGAAAAAACCGTTGCCTTCGCCGAAGCTCCCCCCGGCGCCATTGGCTTGGAATTGGCATTGCCATTGCTGTGGAGTTTGTTAGTCACGACAGACCAAATTCCTGCCCTTACCCTCTGGCGCTGCTTGAGTAGCAATCCGGCTCGATGTCTAGGATTGCCCGCGCCCGATCCCCTTGGCGAACTGATTGTATTTGACCCCGCCCGATCTTGGACAGTCACCCCAGAAACGTTGAAGTCGCGATCGAACAACACGCCTTGGCTGAATCGGGCGATCGCTGGTCGCGTGATTGCCACATCAATCACCAGGGATTCTTAGCACCCTCAATACTCCAATAGGGCTGGTGACAGTCAATCGTTAGCATCATCAATAAACCGCTCGATCAATTCCTGCACTCCAATGCCCCGATCGCCCGATGTCACCCAATCTACCTGCTGTTTGACGCTGGGGAGGGCATTTGCCACGGCGACTGAGTAACCACAGCGTTTGAGAAAAATAACATCGTTTTCCGCATCCCCAACCCCAATCACCGCCGCCGGGTCGGTGTGCAACTGCTCTAAAACCGTCAGCAGCCCCGCCGCCTTGTCCACGCCCTGGGGTAAAATCATCAGCGCCCCCTTATTGAGGATGATTTGGGATTGAACCTCCATCTCTATGATCGTTGCCTCGACAATGGCTAGATAAGGCTCCCACGTGGCGACAATCACCTGTCCCACCTCTAGCCGCTTCACCACTCGATCGCGCAACAGCCGCCGAAACTCCTCCGATGGCACCGCATCTAGTGATAGATCCGCTGCATCGATTCGATCGCGTAGCACCTGCACAAATTCTAGGGAGGGTGGCTCTCCTAAAAGGATTTGCTGTTGGCTGGCGGGTTTGTATAGGGTGGCTCCATTCTCTGTCACCACCCAATCAAACTGGTCAACCGCTGAGAACACGGTCAGCAAATCGTCAAACCGTCGCCCAGTGATCAAAATAAGCTGACGCCCACTATCACGCCACCGCTGCAATGCTGCCAATGTGGCTTGATCTACGTCTCCGTCTTTGGCGATCGTGCCATCATAATCTGTTGCGAGGGCTACATAGCGCATGGACATTACTGATAACTCTACTGATTACCCTACCATCTAGGGTTGGGCATCAGGGTCAAGGAAAGGGCGATCGCACTTTTGGTGATTGCTGGGTTGAGTTGGAGGCGATCGCGGCTGACTCAAAATGCAGCACCATAATCTGCTCTGAACGTAGCCCTAATGATTCATAAGTACGCCCGTTGCGATCGCTAAATTCCACTTCAAATGCTGTTCCATCTGCCAGTGTTTCAACCACTGTCCCAACCTATCCTCGTTGCAGATTGTATTGGGGTAAGTCAGCGGTCAAGGCGACAATGTTTAATAACTTGGTTCTACTACAGCAGTCCTAAATGATCTGTGAGGAGTCTATGACTTTAAGCCCTACTACTGAGGTGTAAAAGTAAGCGTGATTGGACTGAACCTGTTGCAATTTTGTAAATCTGCTCAATATTGCTCAACAAATCATTAGTTAAACTTAATTGAGGTTGCTGAGACTTCGGAAATTCAATTACTCCAGACAGTTCACTAATAATTGATCGTTGATTTCTCGATTGTTTGCAATTCTTAACAATCTCCTAGTTTTTCCCCACATATTCCACACAGTTTCCACAAACCGCTTGGAGTTTTCCACAGATTGAGATGGGTTCTCCACAGGAGGGAACGAATCGATCGCACTTTGCCGTTTTCTTGGGGATTATGCAAACTGTGCCCAGTTGACCTCAAATGTCTACAATTTTGTAAACCTATGTAACGGGGATCAGTCTAAAAGGGTGATTCTTCTGTAAATCTATTGTTTGTCTTAAACTTGCTTTGCAAATTGACGACGTTGACAAACCCCCTGCTCACTGCTGAAAATGATGCGACCTACCTGTGAAGGCGCTCTGATTTGAGGGAGCAAAATTGTCACCGATGGAGATTTCCAACGGGGCGATCGCACTCCAATCGAGTCAGCTTAGCGCTGCTTTTGCTGCGATTCTCGCGTCAAAGTGCATCAAAGGGGGTGTTTCTGGTTCCATTAGCCTGTGAGTAAAAATCCATGAACGCGACCGTTAGCATCCTGGCAGAGATTCCTGAAGATTTGCATGAGTCCCTTAAAACCTATTTGGAGAATCATCCCGACTGGGATCAAGACCGAGTGTTTCGAGCAGCGCTATCGTTGTTTCTGTTGCAAAATAGCACCAGTGAAACGGCGGACACCTCCCGCAGCTATCGGCGGGCGGCACGGGTGTATCTCGACACGTTGTTTAAGCACGCAGTTTAGAGACGCGGTTTCCAGCCATGTGCGGGGTTGGTTTGCAAAAGGTTGCCATTGCTTCCCCTAGCCTTGGAGGAATGCTAAACTGTGACCCTATCAAAAATCGGTATGATGGACTTTGTACATGGATCAGTTTTTGCAACGCAAAAATCGATTTATAGCTCGACATCCTGACCTATTTAGAGCGATGCAGAGACCGTAGGACTTAACGATGGCTTATCTTTGGTTCAAAGCGTTTCACATTATTGGGGTTGTGGTTTGGTTCGCGGGCTTGTTTTATTTGGTGCGTCTATTTGTGTATCACGTTGAGGCAAACGAGCAGCCCGAACCCAATCGCACGATTCTCCAGCAGCAATATCAGCTAATGGAGAAGCGGCTCTACAACCTGATCACAACTCCGGGAATGGTGTTAACCGTAGTCATGGCGATCGCCCTATTGATCACAGCGCCCGACCTGCTGCACGAACGCTGGCTCCACATCAAGTTAGGGTTTGTTGCCGCTACGATCGTCTATCACTTCTATTGTGGACGGCTGATGCGGCGACTGGCAGCAGGGCAGTTTCAATGGGGTGGACAGGCGCTACGGGGGCTAAATGAGGTCCCCACTGTGTTTCTGGCTATCATTGTCTTGTTTGCGGTATTTAAGAATGATTTGCCCACTAGTGCTACGGCGTGGGGCATCGTGGCAATGATTGTGGCAATGGTGGCGACGATCCAGCTATACGCTAAAAAGCGCCGATTAGACAAAGAGAAGCTAGCTAATCAATCCCTTGCCAGTGTGGGCGAGAATCATTCTGAGACAACCTCAGAAGTCTCGATTTAGAATTGGCGATCGCCCAGTAATACAACCATTCTATGATTCAGGAGGTGCAGTACGGCTGTACCTCTTTTTGTTGTACTGTAGTAACAGTTAGTGATTAATCCTTAGCAAATGCTTGATTTGACAAAACTCGCTCGACAAATGCAAGGGATTGGTCAGCACCTCAATCAGGAGGCAGCGGCGACCCGCCAGCGGCTGGAATTGGCACACCAGTTGGTGCAACGAGCACAGGCGCATCAGGACGAATTAGTCACCCAACGGCAGACGTGGAGCGATCGCTTGGGATTTACCGCCGCAGAACCGTTGGAACCCCTCGATACCTGTGTGGCGATCGCCCCTGCCCCTCCTGTCCACGCGGTGTTTGCCACCGACGGTTCCCAGATTGCTCCCAGTCACCACGAAATTGCCTATTGCTATCTGATTAATTTGGGGCGAGTGGCGTTGCATTACGGACAAAACCGCTATCCCTTGCTCGACAGCTTACCGGAGGTGTTTTATCGAGCCGAGGATCTGTACGTCTCTCGTCAATGGGGAATTCGCACCGAAGAGTGGATGGGGCATCGCCGTACCGTTTCAGAGGCGATCGGGTTGGCGGAGTTGGCAACGGCGCAGTATCAAGCCACTATTCCCCAATTGGCAATGGTCGATGGTTCCCTAATTCACTGGTTTTTAGAACCGTTGCCATCGGAGGCACGCGATCGATTGTTGCCGCCGATGTTGCAGGCGTGGGAGCAGTTGCGATCGCTCCAGATTCCACTGGTGGGATACCTCAGCGCTGCCCGCAGTGGAGAATCGCTGAATTTTTTGCGATTACACACCTGTCCCTACAGCAATCCTGACTGCCTTAGCCACTGTGGGGGGCAAACCGATCAAG
>JAAUSV010000202.1 GCA_012032525.1 Leptolyngbyaceae cyanobacterium SL_7_1 | reverse complement strand
ACCACGATTGTTGCGCCCCTTCAATCGGTGAACCGAACGAGTCAAGGATTTTTCAGGTTCACTCCGGGTGATTTCAGAAAAATCTACATCGGTTCGTTCACGAGTGCCGGGTGTATAGGGTCTGTAATATCGAATGCCCATAGCTCAAACCTTGAAAGGGATTAAGGGGTTAATGCAACTAGAATTAAACGTCAGGAAATAAAGTAATGGAATCGCCAGCAGCCAAGGTCACGATAGCCCGCTTGTACTGAGGGCGGTGCCCCATAAATCGACCTACGCGGCGAGCTTTGCGTGGCGGCTTATGGGTATTGACCTTAGTCACTTTGACATCAAACAAAGATTCGATCGCCGCTTTGATATCATCCTTCGTAGCTTGGGGAGCTACTTCAAACGTGTACTTATTATCTTCCAGTTGAATAGTTGCCTTCTCTGTCACGATCGGGCGACGCACCAAATCCGGCAATGCTCTTGGGTCAACTTTAGTCACCATAAACCTCCTGGATCTTGGCAATAGCAGATGTGGTCGCAACAATGCGATCGGCAGCTAGGATGTCATAGATATTTAAGTTTGTAGCCGAGATCAGCCTCAATCGCTCGATGTTGCGAGCTGACAAATAGACCATTTCCTCTCGCTCTGACAGAATAAGCAATATCTTGGAACCCGGCTCGATGCCCCAGCGAGTCAATGCTTGTACGAGGTCTTTTGTCTTGGGACGAGGCAACTGCTCACCAAACTCCTCAACTACAATCAAATCCTCTGCCCGACTCTGGAAGGCAGTCCGCAAGGCAAGCCGCCGCTCCTTACGATTCATTTTGACGGAAAAATCTCTTGGCTTGGGTCCAAAGATGACCCCACCCCCTCGCCAGAGGGGCGATCGATTAGATCCTGCTCGTGCTCGCCCTGTTCCTTTTTGTCGCCACGGCTTGCGTCCACCGCCCCTGACTTCAGAACGCGTCTTGCTAGAAACAGTACCCTGGCGTGCATTGTTCATCTGCCGCACTAACGCGCGGTGAACAATGTGAGCTGCTGCGTCTTCACGAGCAACCCTTAAGTCTAGCAGTGCATTGCCTGCTTCTTCCCCTTGCCAGTTTTTTACAATGCAATCAACCATGGCTTTACCTCTTCTTCATTCGCAGGCACAAATCTATCAGACTGCTTCACCTTTACTTCCCGACGGTTTTAGCAGGTTGGATACTGAGTAGCGCCCCTGGTTTCCCTGGAACTGTCCCCTTAATCAGTATTAAATTGCGATCGGCGTCTACTCGAATGACAGTTAATTTACGAACAGTCGTTTGAGTACCGCCCAATCGCCCTGCCATACGCTTGCCAGGATAGACACGACCGGGGGTTGTTCCTGCTCCCGTCGAACCTGGGAGGCGATGGTTCTTAGAACCGTGTGCCATGGGACCACGCTTAAAGTTGTGCCGCTTTTGGTAGCCAGCGAACCCACGACCAATACTGGTGCCCACCACATCAACAATTTGACCGGGTGAGAAGGTATCTACTGTCACTTGCTGACCCAACTGAAATTCACCAGACTCCGTCAACCGATATTCTTTCAGATGACGCAAAGGGGTAGCCCCAGCTTTGGTTAAGTGCCCCAACTCTGGTTTGTTCAACGCTTTTGCAGCAACTTCTGCATAGCCAAGTTGCACCGCAGAGTAGCCATCCGTTTGCGCAGTCTTGACCTGAGTAATGGTGCACGGACCTGCCTGAACGACAGTCACCGGAATTGCCTTCCCAGCATCATCAAAAATTTGGGTCATGCCAAGCTTGGTGCCCAGAATACCTAAAGACACGGTAGTGGTCTCCATTAACTACAACTCATACAACAACTGCGATCGCGCCAAACCAGGAAAGCATGTCAACCCATTAAGCTGCTCTCGCCATAACGTAAATTTTTGCAATCGAAGTCTGAAAGCCTTCAAAGACGTCAGAAACAGACTGACTCATTTCTACAGCCAAAATCGCGCTAGCTTTTGCTGGGACTTAACAGACGCAAGCGCTTGCCAGTTTCCCTTGGACTAAATAATACCCTCAACCGCAAAAGCTCAGGAGGAGGGAAAAGCCCAGATTTAGCAACGATCCATTACTATACATGACAGGACGGAAAACGTCTACAGATGAGAAAACTTTTTCCTATCCCACCTTGAAAAGGTGGCGTCCAAAGCGTCAGGCAAGGTGATTAATGAATAATCCGTAAACGCCCTTGTCTAGTCTAGACTATTTGACGGAGATTTAACCTGCCTAGCTTGAATTTATTTTTGTTTTTCGTGGGTTCGCATTAGCCAACCGATCAGGAAACCCCAAACCAATAGATGGGGATCGGGAACCACAAGGTCTCCCAGAGTTTCATGACTGTGTTCCACTATAGCCGTTGCCCAGTCCTCGTCCATCTGTTGATAGCGATCGCACTCTATTGTAAATTGAATGCAATAGTAAAGGTATGATTTTGCTACGCTCAGTCCTTCATCTTAGGTAAAGCCGTATGTCACTTATCATTTTCGGCAATCAGTTCGCTCGCAATCTAGAAGCTGCCGGAGCACTTGGTGTGTATGTGCCTTTAGAAGGAGGACATGAAGGGCGGTATCAGCGTCGTCTGCGAGCAGCAGGATATAGTGTACTTCACATAACTGCGCGGGGGCTGGGGGACTTGTCCTCGTATCTGTTAGATGTGCATGGAGTGCGCCCTCCCCATTTGGGTAAGAAAACTATTGGACAGGAAGCCGCTGTGGGCTATCGCTACTTTATTCCACCTGTAGCAACCTACCAACTAGAAAACTTGCCTACCAAGTCCAAAGGATTGGTGATTTGGTTGATCGAGGGGCACATTCTCTCAAATCAAGAGCTAGAATTTGACCACTCTGCCAACCATTGAACCGCGCATCAAAGTGGTGGTGGAATTGGGGGGAGGACGGCAATTTGCTTGGAAACCCTTGCAGGCTGTGCTTGCCGCCTAACTACGTGAAATTTGCCTAGGTCCCAAGCGGTGTGTGGTGTGTGGCAGGTCATAAATTCTGATTAAACGTCTGTCCATACAAATATCTGTCATTTTTTCAGGAACTTATTAGCATGTAAGGGTGACTGATTTGCACCGTCCCCTACACTCTCTCAAGCAGGGCAGTTGGTTTAAGCTCATCTGTGGAGCCAGCTTCCAACATCTTCCTGCCGTACGCAATCTTACCCTGGCTTACACGTTAGCAGGGGCAGACTGCATTGATGTAGCGGCTGACCCAGCCGTAATAGCGGCTGCTCGTGAGGGGTTAGCGATGGCTGAAGCGTTGGCAACAGTATTTCCCTACAGAAGACGGCTTGAGGAACTGCCTTATTTAATGGTGAGCCTCAATGATGGGGAAGATCCTCATTTTCGTAAAGCCGCTTTCGATGCAACCCAGTGCCCAGCCGATTGCTTGAGACCCTGTGAAGCGATTTGCCCAGCTCAAGCAATTGTTTTTGCCCAATCAGCCCAAAAATTTTCTGGAGTGCTTGAGCACCAATGCTACGGCTGTGGACGATGTTTGCCAGTTTGTCCAGTTCAACAAATTTCGACACGTTCCTACGTATCATCACCAACGGCGATCGCTTCCCTCGTATTGCAAGGGGTAGACGCAGTGGAAATTCACACTCAAGTCGGGCGGATCGACGATTTTACAAGGCTGTGGAATGCCATCGTCCCCTACCTCTCCACCCTAAAAGTGGTCGCCATTAGCTGCCCTGATGGCGAGGATTTAATTAGTTATCTTCGAGCGCTGTATCGACTAATCACCCCCTTGCCGTGTCCTGTGATCTGGCAGACAGACGGTAGACCAATGAGCGGTGATATTGGTGATGGTGCAACTCGTGCTGCTGTGAAATTAGGACAAAAGGTCTTAGCGGCTAATTTACCGGGCTATGTGCAACTTGCAGGAGGAACAAATTCCCACACAGTTAGTAAGCTCAGGGCATTAGGGTTACTCAATCAGGGGGAGGCTCCTATCTCTCCTCAGCAGGTTGCCGGAGTCGCGTATGGAAGCTATGCTCGTGGCTTACTCTCTCCAATCCTGAAGGAGCTTGAGCAGCGAGCCATGAACTGTTCAGCCCCTGCGTCTCAACTGAAGGAGGTTTTGGAGGGGGATATCACGGCGCGATCGCCCATCTACCTTGAGTCTGTTCCAGATTTGCTTCAGCAAGCCGTGATATTAGCTAGTTCTCTTGTTTGCCAACTTAAACCCCTTTCCAATTCGATGAAACCTAATCCTGTTTTTGTAGATTGATTTATCCGCTGTGTCAACGGCATTTTGTTTGAGTGTCGATGGCGGGTGGTTGTGATTTCTCTTGCTACCGATTTGTCTGTGTTAAAAACCTGACTACTCATGACATTTAGCAACGCCTATTCTTCTAGCGAATCGAACAAGCCCCAGTCGGTTGCTCCGATTCCCAATTCTTCCAAAGCTCTACAAATCACTGATGATCTTGACCAACTATTAGCAATCTTGCCGGGTGAGATTCGTCAGTATCTAGAACAGCATCCCCAGCGCAACCAATTGGTTGAAGTGGTCATGGATTTGGGACGGCGACCAGAGGCACGATTTCCCACTGCTGCTGAGTACCTGTCTGAAACCCCAATCTCATCAGCAGATTTGCAATTCTGCATCGATCGGGTGGGTAGTTTTAGTGGGGACAACCGTGCTGGAATTGAAAAGACATTACACCGTATTAGCGCTATCCGCAATCGATCGGGTGTTGTGATTGGCTTGACCTGTCGAGTGGGTCGTGCTGTCCAGGGAACGATCGAGATGATCCGAGAACTCGTTGAAAGTGGGCGCTCAATTTTGATGTTGGGACGTCCTGGTATCGGGAAAACCACGGCTTTACGAGAAATTGCCCGTGTTTTGGCGGATGAACTGAATAAACGAGTTGTGATCATCGATACCTCTAACGAAATTGCGGGGGATGGCGATATTCCTCATCCCGCCATCGGGCGGGCTCGCCGTATGCAAGTGGCACGTCCTGAACTTCAGCATCAAGTGATGATCGAAGCAGTGGAAAACCATATGCCTGAGGTGATCGTCATTGATGAAATCGGTACGGAACTTGAAGCCCTTGCGGCTCGAACGATCGCTGAACGCGGCGTACAACTGGTGGGAACAGCACACGGAAACCGGATTGAAAACCTAATCAAAAACCCAACATTATCCGATTTGGTAGGGGGAATCCAATCAGTAACCTTGGGTGATGAGGAAGCACGGCGGCGGGGTAGCCAAAAGAGTGTGCTAGAGCGTAAAGCGCCTCCAACCTTTGATATCGCCATAGAAATGTTGGAGCGACAAAAATGGGTGGTTCACGAGCAAGTTGCTGAAACAGTGGACAATCTGTTGCGTGGACGCAAACCGAATCCTCAAATGAGAACGGTTGATGAGGCAGGAAATGTACGTATCACCCGGGAGGTGCTGCCAGCCCCATTGGAGTCCTTTGCAGGGCGATCGCGGGGGGAGCCGTTAGGCGAGTTGAGTAACTTTTCTAGTCGGGATAGTACGCGAGGAGGTTGGCGAGCGACGGGTCAAATCACCCCGTTGACTCAGTATCGAAGTGAGCCGTTGAGTCGGTCTGAAGCGGTGACCCAACCGCCGTTGGAGCACCAGTACTTTGATCAGTTGCTCAATGACTCCTTTGATGGACCAGAGGCAATAGAAGATGCCAACTTAGCTGGGTTGCTAGCAGGACCTAATGGCGAAGATCTGCCGCTGCATGTTTATCCCTACGGAGTCAGTCGTCAGCAGATTGAGCAGGCAATTCGATCGCTCAATTTGCCTGTTGTATTGACGAAAGATCTAGACAGTGCGGACGTGGTCTTGGCATTGCGATCGCACATCAAAAACCACTCAAAACTGCGCCACATGGCGAAAACTCGGCAGTTGTCGATTTATACTGTCAAATCGAATAGTATGCCTCAAATCATTCGTACGCTTCAACGGATGTTGCATATTGACGACACGGGGATAGATGAACCCATTGATTTGAGTTTATTTTCTCAAACGGGCGAGGAGGACGAGATAGAGGCGCTAGAAGAAGCACGACTGGCTGTGGAACAGATTGTCATTCCGAAGGGGCAGCCAGTAGAATTGCTGCCGCGATCAGCAAAGGTTCGTAAGATGCAGCATGAATTAGTGGAGCACTACCGCCTTAAATCCACTAGTTTTGGGGAGGAGCCAAATCGTCGGCTGCGGATCTACCCTGCTTAGCCTTGAGATAAGGCAGTTTGGAACGCATGTCTGTTTGTTCTGTTTGTACCGATCACCCAAAAATATTGGTTCACGGGCGATCGCACCTACTGAAACTGGTATCCCCGGTTTTGTGCGGCTCTGTTGTAGGGTTGCCATTGGGCAGGTTTGTGGCTACTCAAAGAGTTTAATTTCTAACGGATCGCCTGTAGGAACACGTAGCATTTAAGTGATCGAGCTGGGGTTGATTTAGAGTTTATTTAATCAAACACTACCCTCTGTAAAACTGATTTACAGAGAACATTTGCTACTTTTCAAATATTCGTGTGTGCGCCAATGGTTGCTCAGGCATGGCTTCAATCGTTGATGTAGCCATCTCACTGTATCGGATGAGATCCGAACATCGAGAATTCTCGACTTCGTGAAGAAGCCGAGAATTCTTGTATTCATAACTATTTAAGACGGTTTCAATTGCCTGAATACTCCGTAATTCTGCGGTAGTCTTATCTATTTTTTGATCGATTCAGTGTTTATTCCTAAGAAGATTCTTAGAGCAATATTTTGTTTCGAGAATAACTAGCGAGGCTAGGCGATCGAGGGCTGAAAGTGGCTTTTCTCCTAGCAATTAGATACTTTCCTTTGACAGTCGGTCTGTGTCACATTGAGGACTGTCACCCCTATTACCAATGGTTCGATCTTTCGTTATCTTTTTGCTAGAAGAGGATTAGTATTGCTCAGGGTTCTTCTTGCTCGGCTTAACAATCTAACAATCAACTCCCGACATTTGCAGGTGTAATTTGTTTCTCACCCTCATCTAAGTTAAGCCCATTACGGCTTTAGATAGGTAGAAATAGTTACAGTGAACGTAAGCGATGAATTTAGTCTGTCTATTGTCTTTGATAGACGTTAGGGGGTGTTTGTGATGATCCAAAAGCTAATAAGTGTGCGGTTGAGTCGTCAGTTTGAGAATGCTGCTCTAACTGACTATTCCCAAAGAAACGAGGATCCTTGAAAGCATTGATGACCATGGAAAGTATTTTATTCAGAAGTATTGCTGGTAGATTGCTAACTCTTATTTTTTGGAATTGCTTGAGTGATTCCACTTAACTCCTACCTAGGAAAAGTACCTGAAAATCCTGAAAAGCTACTACTGTGTTTTTACTAGTGTGCTAAGCAGCTAGTTAGTGTTGTTGTATGGGTGAACTAGTGAAACTATTTAGGTTAGACCACTAGAAGCAATGATTCAGTTCAATTGATTCACCAGTCGCGTGTTCCTGACATACATCAGCAATCACTTGTGGACTATCGTGAGGGGATGCATCAATGTCACGCGATGCCCTAATTGTAGGAATCAATATTTATCAGCATCTGTCTAGCTTGCAAGCTCCAGCACGAGATGCGGAAGCGATCGCTCATCAGCTACAAACCTACGGCGAATTTTGTGTCCATCGTCTCCCAGAGGTGATCCAGGCAAACGCTCCTCAGGTGGGAAGCAAAACTCAGGTGAGTCTGCGGGAGTTAGAAGCAGCTTTAATTCGGCTATTTAAGCCGAAAGGCAATCATATTCCTCAAACTGCCCTGTTCTACTTCTCAGGTCATGGTTTGCAAAAGCAAGCTGGAATCCAAGAAGGATTTTTAGCCGTTAGTGATACGAATCCCGACGCCAGTTTCTATGGACTATCTCTATTTTGGCTACGGCGATTGCTGCAAGAAAGTCCCATTCGCCAACGAATTATTTGGTTAGACTGCTGCCACAGTGGTGAATTGCTGAATTTTTTAGAGGCTGATCCGGGAGCCAATCCAGCCACCGATCGCCTGTTTATGGCAGCGTCCCGCGATTATGAAACGGCTTATGAGTCATTAACCAGTCCCTACAGTGTATTTACCCAAGCCTTACTGACAGGGCTTGATCCACGCCGGGTTGACAGTGGTATTATCACGCAGCACGCCCTAATTGATCACGTTAACCAAACGCTCAAAACCGAGGTCCAGCGTCCCCTATTTGAAAGCTCAGGCAGTGAGATTGTATTGACCCGTTGTCGCGATCGCGCGTTTCCCCTGCCAACCCGTCCCGTTGTTCCATTCTGTCCCTATGCTGGTTTCAAAGCATTTAGCGAAGCACAGACAGAGTATTTCTACGGGCGTGATCACTTTCTACGGAAAGTGACTGCGGCTGTAAGAACTAATGCTTTTGTAGCGCTCGTAGGCGCATCGGGAAGTGGAAAAACCTCGCTGGTACAGGCTGGGGTCTTTCCCCAGCTTCGGCAAGAAAAATTGATGGGGCACGGAGAGCAAATTCAGCAGACGGGCGATCGCTGGCAAATTAAACGATTGACTCCTACTGAGCATCCACTGAAACAGTTGGCAGCAGCATTTGTCGAACCCCACCTTAATCAAGTTGAGCGAGCCGAACAACTGCGGCGGGCAGAAATTTTTTTTAGAACAAGGTACTCAGGGATTAGCCCATTTGGTTCGTGCTAC
>JAAUSV010000201.1 GCA_012032525.1 Leptolyngbyaceae cyanobacterium SL_7_1 | reverse complement strand
ATTGACGCCTTTACCTTGGAGGAGGAACGGCTATTGCGCGATCGCCAATCGCAATTAGAGTTTTTACCGCCGCATCAATTCCCTCGTATTGATTTTGTCCGTTCTAATTGGGGTGACGGGTGGGGGGTTTGCCATCCATTTGTTTCTCCAACTCAATCGTGAACTGGCGACACGAGAAACCCGGTTGCAAACCACCAACACGGAGTTAGAACAAGCCTGCGATCGATTGGAGCGCTTTACCGCCAATGCGTCCCATGAGCTGCGTGCTCCGATCGCAGCGGTGTTGAGCAATGCCCAAGTGGGTTTAATGACTCCAAAAGAGGACATGGATCAACCGCGCCAACGGTTGGAGAAAATTGTCGGGTTAGCAAAATCCATGAGTGCGCTGGTCAATGACCTCCTATTCCTAGCCCGCCATAAAGGCATCACCGATAAACGACTATTGCGCCCGTTTGATCTCCGACCCGTCCTGGCGTCTCTAACTGAAGACTGGCAAGCCCAGCCCCCCACTCCCCTGGAGTTGACCTGTGATCTTCCCGACTATCCAGTGATTGTGCGCGGCGACGCCGATTTGATTCAGCAAGTTATCACCAACTTACTTAGCAATGCCTATCGCTATACCCCTGCGGGGGGACATGTCGGCGTTTGCTTGACCTGCACCGAGGCGGATGCGGTGATTGAGGTTGCCGATACGGGTATTGGCATCGCTCCCGAAGCCTTGCCTTACATTTTTGAACGGTTTTATCGAGACGATCGAGCGCGGTCTAAAACCGCAGGAGGCTTTGGGTTGGGACTGGCGATCGCTCAACAAATTGTGCAGGCGCATCAGGGCACGATTTATGTCAGTAGTCAAGTTGACAAAGGTTCAACCTTCCGAGTTACCTTTCCTCGCGCCTCTGTATGCAATTGATAAATGCGCAATAGATAAATGCTTTTTTGCGCCTGCGCCATAGTTTTTCCAGGGTTAGGGGCGAGCCATGGGGGCTGCGTCATTATTCTGTCATAATCGATCGCTACTTTAAACTCATTCAATCGATTTCACACCTAATCAGGTAATGCATAAACAGAAGGGATTTATCATGAAACAGTTGATCATTGCCAGCATCTCAGCGATCGCTGTCGCCACCGGGTTGCATGCCCAAGCGCAGCCCATCCCAATCGAACGTCTGCAAAATCAGCAAGGCACCACCATCAGCGGTACGGTTCGCAGTATTGTCGGCAACGAGTTTGTTCTCAGCGATGGCACGGGCGAAGTGATTGTCGATGCCGGACCCCGTTGGTATCACACCGTTAATATCTCTGAAGGCGAACAGGTAACCGTTGTCGGAGAATATGACGATGATGATTTTGATGCCTTTCAAATTACCCGTGAAAGCGGCGAAGTCATCGTGATTCGCAGCGGTCCGGGTCGCCCCCCTTGGGCGGGTGGACCTAATCGACGCAACTAGTTCCTAATTCACCAGAGTTGGGCTGGGTTGGAGTGCTAAGCACTCCAACCCAGCCCAACTCTGATGGCAACCCTGGTTGCCAAGGCATCGTTTATCCACTCAAATCCCTACTTGAGGATCACGACCGTCAGGACTGGGCGGCTGTAGAAACTCCATCGAGATCGGTGACAAGATCTAACTCGACGGGGACATTCCCGTTGTCTTGATCAAACTTTGTTTTGGTCACGGCGATCGCAAATGAGAAAGCATTGTAGATCAAATTGAACTGACTGGGCGTCAGCGATCGCGCCGTTGAGAGTCGATCTGAAACATCACCTTGAAGAAAAATTGCTTCCAGAAGCGCAAAGTCATGCGCTGAAGAAATAGTGATCATCAACATCATCCCGTGAGGTATTGGAAATCGATAAAGCAGAATAGAGCGTACTAAGAAGCAAATCCCTTGAGACTCATGCAGCTCTTCAATTCACTTTCTGCTTGACTAAGTTTTGGGTTGACCTTGAGATTAAAAACCCGTTGAAGCTGATCATTGTTCATTTCACTCAACGCTCGCTTGAGGTTGGGCTGGCTCAGTTGCTTGGGTAGGCAAGCCGTAAAAGCACTCATGCGATCGGACTCACGGGAGGGAGAATCGAGCAGCCCTGATGCGATTCCCGCCAGTGCTGCGGGTTGCTTGGGTGCAGCATTTGCAGCCCCAAAGGTAAGCCCTGGCAGCCAAAGCAACCCAATTAATAGACTAGTGAGCAGAGCTTGCCTGAGCAACCCTAAAATCCAATTGCTAAACGGAGTAGACCTGACAAAACTCGAAACATCGGTTTTGATATCTGTGCTAGAAGTCATAGTAGTCCTAAGTGACGTTGAAGATTGCTTGGAAAAACGGTTTCGCCTTAAGACAGATTCCAGAAACGGAGTAGCCCTTGACTGGACAACAATTCAATCAGCAGAGCAGACACAAACCCAATCATGGCGAAGCGCCCATTCCAAAGTTCCGCTTGGGGTGTAAATCCCCATGTCCAACCGTTGCGATCGCAGAAGCGATAACCTTTGCAGAGCTTTTCATTCTATTAATTCCAAATGTTGCGATTGTTGAGACTAGTTTGAGTAAGCCGTTAAAGCTACTTTCTACGTATCTGATTTGCAAGAAGCCTGGGACTAAAATTTTGGTCAGCAGTAATCCGGTTGTCTGACCACGACTAGTCTTCCGTAACCTAATTGAAGTAGAACTTACGAGCCTGATGGCAGGAATGAAAGTAATTCTTTATCAGTCTCATCATGTAAACTAATATAACAAACTATTTCTATGATTTGACAATTTTCAAGAATTTTGCTGTTTAATCTTCTCTTAATAGAGAGGTAGTTTATCGGTGTTATGAAGCTCCATCACAACGTTAATTTGGGAGCGCTATAGTTATCGCTACGATTGTCAACGCAAGAAGGTGTTTATGGATGTATGCGCACATCCATAAACACCTTCTCAGGGTAAAGTTACAAAACTAAATTGCTGTAACGCGACTGGTTATGAAACTTTTACTCCATCTTTAGCAATCGTATGATGCATCGAGTAACGTCTCTGGCTGCTTGATCACAATCTTTGTTTCCCCCGCTTCATCGACATCCACCACGATCGCCTCTCCTGGCTTAACCCGCCTCGAAAGCAGTTCCTCAGCAAGGCAATCTTCAAGCAAGCGGGTGATCGCCCGACGCAGTGGACGGGCTCCCATTTCCGGATGGTAGCCCACTTCGACCAGCCGATTCTTAAACCGCTCAGTGACTTCTAAGTGAATATCCTGTTCGGTTAGGCGACCTACCACTTCGCGCAGCAGCAGATCAGCAATTTGTTTGACTTCCGGTTTAGTAAGTTGTCGAAAGACAATAATCTCGTCTAGACGATTGAGGAACTCTGGACGGAAGTATTGTTTGAGTTCTTCGTTGACGATCGCCACAATCCGGCTATAGTGGGCGCTCACCTGATCGGGGAAGAACTCAAATCCCATACCACTGCCCCCCTTCTGAATCACCTTCGATCCCACGTTAGAAGTCATGACTAGCAAGGTGTTCTTGAAGTCTACGGTGCGACCCTTGGCATCAGTCAGGCGACCGTCTTCTAACACTTGCAGCAGCAAATTGAAGACATCGGGATGGGCTTTTTCAATTTCGTCAAACAGCACCACCGTGTAAGGCTTGCGGCGAACCGCTTCGGTCAGTTGTCCCCCTTCGCCATAGCCCACATAGCCAGGGGGAGAACCAATCAGCTTGGCAACGGTATGGGATTCCATATATTCGGACATATCTAGCCGAATCATGGCATCCTCCGCGCCAAAGAATGCGGCTGCTAAAGCTTTGACCAGTTCGGTTTTACCAACACCCGTAGGACCCGAAAAGATAAAGCTGGCGATCGGGCGATCGGGATTTTCAGACCCACCCCCACGCGGCGCATGGCACGAGACACCGCTTTGACAGCTTCCTCTTGACCGATCAGGCGTTGGTGCAATCTGGCTTCCATGTGCAAGAGATTTTCAGATTCCACACCAGTCAGTTGTTGGACTGGAATGCCTGTCCAAGCCGCAACGATGTGGGCAATTTCTGCTTCGCCCACCACTGGCAGGATAGGAGGGGTGGAGATAGCGGACGGATCTGGGCTAGCCTCTTGAATTTTGGTTTGGACCTCAGCGGCGCGATCGCGCAGTTGCTTCGCCAGTGCATAATCCTGTTTTTGGATGGCGATCTCTTTTTGCTTGAGCATTTGACGCAATTCTTGGTTCAAATCCTTATGCAATTTCGCATCAATAGCAGAGGCTTTAAAGTGATTGATCCGGGCACGAGACCCAGCTTCATCGATCAAGTCATCGCTTTATCGGGTAGAAAGCGATCGGAAATATAGCGATCGGAGAGTTTTGCTGCTGCTTCTAACGCCAAATCGGAGATTTCAATCTTGTGGTGTTGCTCGTAGCGACTGCGCAATCCCTGCAAAATCAAAATCGTCTCCTCAACACTGGGTTCACCCACCATGACAGGCTGAAACCTACGCTCTAGTGCCGCATCTCGCTCAATGTGTTGCCGATATTCGTCCAGGGTAGTGGCGCCGATGCACTGAAGTTCGCCGCGTGCCAACGCGGGTTTCAAAATATTTGCCGCATCCAGTCCCCCTTCTACCGCCCCAGCTCCCACCAGTGTATGAATTTCATCAATCACCAAAATGACGTTACCACTGGCGCGGACTTCACCAACAATCTTCTTGAGGCGTTCCTCAAATTCCCCCCGGTATTTTGTCCCAGCGATGAGTGAACCCACACTCAGCGCCAGAACGCGCTTTCCTTGAAGCATTTCAGGCACATCTTGATTGACAATCCGCTGAGCCAATCCCTCTGCCAAAGCAGTTTTACCCACACCGGGTTCGCCAATTAAGATCGGGTTATTTTTGTTCGACGACCGAGAATTTGGATGACTCGTTCGACTTCTTGCTGACGACCCACAACCGGATCGAGCCTGCCCTCTGCCGCCAGTTGGGTGAGGTTGGTGCCAAATTCGTCTAGGGTCGATGTTTTAGATGAACCCTGGTTTCCCTGCCGATTTTGCCGACTGCCCGCAGCAACTGCCGTTGAGTCAGGGAGCATCTGCATGACTCGATTGCGAATTTCTTTGATGTCAATGCCTAAATTGGCTAGAACTTGTGTCGCCACCCCTTGATTATCTTGGGTAAGACCTAACAGTAAGTGCTCCGTGTCAACGTATTGATGACCCAGCCGTAGAGCCTCTTCGATCGACAGATCTAACACCCGTTTGCTTCGAGGGGTAAAGGGAATGTCAGTTCCCACGATTCCAGAGCCGCGCCCGACAAGTTTTTCAATTTCAATTCGCGTCTCTTGAAGATTAGCCCCCAAGGATTTTAGAACCTTTGCCGCAATGCCTGTTCCTTCGCCGATCAGACCCAACAGGATCTGCTCTGTTCCGACAAAGTTGTTCTTGAGGCGGCGGGATTCTTCTTGGGCAAGCATAATCGCCTTGACGGCTTTCTCTGTGAAGTTGTCAAACATGGTGGGTGTCCTTAATTTGGAGGGATTGGTACAGCATCAACTTGGCTCTTACTAATTTTGTGAACTAACGTCAACCCATAAAAGTTCCCACCAACTCATGCTACTAAGCGGTGGGAGTATCCTGCGATCGCGAATCGCAGCGATCAATCAAATAATTTCTAAACCTAACTTCCACTCATGCTTCAAAAGCTCTTGATACATAGCTTTTTGAACTATCATGTGCCGATATTGTTCAACTAGGAATTCTTGTGCTTGTTCATGAGACATTTGCTTAACTTGATCGGCAAAGCTTCTCAGGGCGAATTGTTGTTCTAGGCTAAGTTCAGCCTGATTCATGTCGAATTCCTATAGTTTGATTATGCCAACAGAAGGTAGATGCCCAGAATGCTTAGTCCTACGGCAGGCGATCGGGAGCTTTATTTTGAACTGCCAAAGGACCCCGTTGTATTTCCGTCATATCGTTTTGGGTCTTTTTTCTGCTTTTTAGTCCCATCAGAAACGGCTTTCGTTTTTTTCGATTCCCTGTTACCTTTCTGCCACAGCGACACCACTCCTCATCACCACCTAACCGTTTAAAATCTTTGATGAGTGGCATCCATCGAGGCACATTCTCCAAATTTCCCCAGAGATCATGAACCTTACAATACGACACTACGAAAATAACAATGACTATGGAATGGTGAATTACAAAATAGATGCATGAACGTGATAGTTCTCTTAATCCTGTTGTTCTTCCTCATTGTCTAGAGCATAGCCATCTGGTTCTAGGATGTCATCTAAATCTTCTGACAACTTATGATTTTGAAACTCATCGATCTCACTAGAATGAAACCGACCAGAGTTTTCCAACCAATTTAGTAGAGACTCTCCGCGGATTGGAGGGATAGTTTTTATCGATTGATTTCGAGGTTCTTGGGAAAGAGCAGGATTATAATAAGCAGCCATCATTATTTCCTCTTTTATAACAACTGTGATCCAGGAAATGAAGCTTAGTCTAATTCGATCAAATAATGTTTCGTAATTTAATTAACATCATAAGTTCTATGAAGTCTTACCTCAATCATAGTCGATTTAAACAATTAATGTAGCGCCGAAATTGAGGGTTAATTCCTCAACTTCATGCGCTACATAGGTTACAGTCGTTAAAAAATACTTGAACTCTGTAGGAGAGTGGCAGAAAAAATGAGTTTTACAGAGAATGCTGAACCACTAGTTCAGTCTTTTTCGATGCGATCGCTGCATGCTTAGCCAATTGAGCTTCAATTTCATGACGCACAATTTGGCGATAGTCGATGAAATGTTCCAAATGAGCACAATTGGTTAGGTAATGTTTAAACACACCTGGGTTGTGGCGAATGATCAAAAATAGTTGTCGCCAAAACTGCCAACGGGTATTGCGCTTTATCCCTTGCCGCCAAAAAATGATCAACATCGCCCGTAGGTCTACCAATTCTGGTAACTTAAATTTTTGCTTGTGGGGCTTGGGCGTCATGTTAATGAAGTGGTGATAGACCCGTGCTAGGTAGCGATCGGGTTCGTATAGATCCCAAAAGCATCGAATATACTCGCGGGCAATGTCCTCTACAGGACGGGTTGGAATGAAGTTGATCAGCGTGGTTTGGTGGATATTGGCTTCATTTCCCGTGTCCAGTAGTCGCCCTTCTTGCTGAAGACGGTGCGATAGTGCAGTGTTGGGTAAGGCTTGCAACATACTGAATAGAGCTTGGGGAATGGCGGTGGCTTCCACAAAGTCAATAATGCGATCGCCCGCGCCCGGTTTTTCCCCATCAAACCCGATGATGAACCCTGCCATGACCCGCAGCCCGGTTCGATTGATGGTTTGTACTGCCTCGATTAGGGAGTTGCGGGTGTTTTGGAATTTTTGAGTTAGGGACAAACTATCGGTATCTGGGGTTTCAATCCCCAAAAAGACCGCACTAAAATTGGCGGCGATCATCAGGTCGAGCAATTCTTGATCCTGCGCTAAATCAACGGAGGCTTCGGTGGAGAAACTGAAGGGATAGCCTCGTTCCGCCATCCAAGGTGCCAGTTCTCGCAGCATGACTTTGGCGTTGCGCTTGTTGCCAATGAAGTTATCGTCTACCACAAAAATCGATCGTCGCCACCCCAAATCGTAGAGGCTTTGCAACTCTGCCAGCAATTGTGCGGGGGTTTTGGTGCGGGGTTTGCGCCCATACAGCACAATGATGTCGCAGAATTCGCACTGGTAGGGGCACCCCCGCGAAAACTGAACGGACATGTCGCTGTAGGCTTTTAGATTTAGCAGGTCAAATCGAGGAACGGGTGTGGTTGTCACATCTGGTTTTTCTCCATTAGCGCGGAAGATCCCCGACGTTTCTCCACGGTCTAGGGCTTCTACTAGCAAAGGCAGAGTAATCTCACCTTCGTCTAACACCAGGAAATCTGCTCCTGCCTCCTGGGCAGCTTCGGGGACAGAGGTAACGTAGGGACCACCCACTGCAACTGGCTTGCCTCGTCGCTTTGCCCCTTCGATCAGATACAGCATATCGTCCTTTTGCACGATCATGCCAGAGATGATTACCAAATCTGCCCAATACCAGTCTGCCTCACTCTCATACCCCACATTTCGATCTACTAAGCGAAATTCCCAGGTTTGTGGCAGGATAGCAGCGACGGTAATCAAGCTCAACGGAGGCAGAGAAACCTTGCGCCCAATGAGTTCTAGGGCTTTGTCAAATGACCAGAAAGATTTGGGAAACAGAGGATAAAGTAACAAAACTCGCATAATACTTAGTTAGCTCATTCAACGATTGCTGCACGATCGACATCAGAGAAAGTAATATCTGACCTAGTTAATAAACCATAGTTTTGCTTCTGGTGCGACGTAAAGCGCTACACCAAAAACAAAATTGATTTTCATGGCTATTCAAAAGGTTTTGATATAAATCACGCCTTCGAGTTTGAATTTAGCATTTGAGGGAGCGATCAATATGACTAATCTTAATCATCATGGCGTAAGAGTGCTTGAAATCATATCTATACAGATAGTACATCTGTATGAGGTATTTGATTACGTATGGAGTTTTGGTAGTGCTGCATTGTAATGGTTGATGTAATGTTTTTTGAGACCGACGCACCCCAAAAAACATTACGATGCATGATTACCCACGTGAGTAATGCTAGCCCTCACGGCTGCCGCAAATTGAAGGAGCGATCGCCAATGCCCCTGCCCCCTGTTGCATTACCGCGATATCCGACTCTGTCCAAGGACGCACAGATTGACAATGGTGTGCCACCAGCAATCCCCACAGCCCTTT
>JAAUSV010000200.1 GCA_012032525.1 Leptolyngbyaceae cyanobacterium SL_7_1 | reverse complement strand
ATCAGCCGTGATGTTCCAAAGTCCTGCATCCCCGCGCCCAAGGTACTGAGGACAATTTGTCCGCCATCGCGAAGGCTTAAGCGACCCGTGGCGATCGTCACATTGCCGCCTTCACCCGTCGCGTTCTCAGCCACTTCCGCGTTGATGCCGCTGGCAAACTCCCTAGTTGTAGACGTGCCTGTGATCTCCACGGACTCGCTGGCGGCGATGTTTAACGTCCCGGCTTGACCCGAACCCGCCGTTCGGGCAAAAAGCACCCCGCCGTTTTGCAGGATTAAGCGTTCGGTGTTGATCGAGAGTTGTCCAGCATCACCACTAGCTGTTGTACTGACCTCAATCACACTAGGCGATTCACCAGCCTGGGCAGAGAAACCAATCACCTCTACTGCGTCAGTTGCGTTGATGGTGACGGCTCCACCTCGACCTGTGCCACTGGTGGAAGCCACGACAAACCCCCCATCTCGAATGGTTAATCGTCCGGTGTTAATCGTTAATACCCCAGCATCTCCGGTTCCCCGTGTGTTGATACCAACAATACTGACTAAAAATGCCGTTGACGCACCCGTGGGTAAGGAGAAGTCGTCGTAGCCAACCAACTCAGTGCCGCCCTCGATTTCGATAAATTCTGACGCATTGATCGTCAAGTTGCCTGCTTGACCCAGACCATTCAAGGTGGATACTGCCAGTTGCCCTCCGTCTCGCACAAACAACCGCCCAGTATCAATGCTGACATCCCCGGCATTGCCAGCCCCAAGCGTACTGGCACCAATATTGCTGACGAGTGTTACCGGTCTACCCACTTCGGCAACAAATTCGGGGGCTGATTGGAGGGCACTACCGGCTACTTCCACAAAATCGATCGCACGGATCGTGATGTCTCCGCCTTTACCAGCACTACCGCTCTGAGCCAAAATGTTGCTTCCAGACAACACATGCAATTGTTCAGTGGTAATGTCGATCGTTCCAGCGTTGCCAAATTGAAGCCCTTGAGATGTGACCGACGATAGATTTTGTGCTGTAATGGTTGCGGCATCAAGGGAAATATTTCCTGCTGTAGCATCTCCTAAACTCGCAGCAGATAGATCACTATTGTCGAGATCAACTATCCTACTTGCTCTGACAACAATGTTCCCCGCTTGCCCTCCGTTAAAACCAGCCGCAATCCCGGCAACGGTCGAGATTTCATAGCCTTGTAGAATTAGATTGCCTGTTTCAATCAAAATCCTACCCCCTTCTCCGGCAGACTCTAGAATAAAAGCCCCTATCCTCGCTCCGTTGGTAAACAAATTACGGGGATCAGTTAAGGTGACGGAATCCGTTGCCCGAATCGTGATATCTCCCCCATTGGCTTGCCCTCCTACCCCGTAGCTTTCCACATCGCTGGCGTCGGCAAGAAATTGTCCAGTCTCAATCAGAACATCGCCCCCATTGCCCAAATTAGAAAAGGCAGAGAGTTCACTGCCATTGAGTAGGGTGATCGTATCCGTCGCTTGAATGGTAACTGTTCCGGCATTTTTGGGGTTAGGACGGAGTTCAGCCTCATTTGGATAGGCATCGGCACTGATATAGGAATTGTCGGCAAGCGCCGCCGTATCGGTCGTAATCAGAATATTGCCAGCGCTGCCCTGGCTCCCTCTGGCGATCGCCTGCACACTGGATGCATCGGTTAGCGAAATATCAGCCGCATTAATCCGAATGTCACCCGCATTGCCTTGAGCAAAATCAAACATATCGGCACTGATCAAGGAACGATCGCTGAGGCTAAGCAGGTCGGTATTAATCCCAATCGTTCCAGCGTTGCCAATGCCAAAATCGATCAAGGCGTTGGAAATCAAACTGCCCTCGCTTAGGCGAATTGCTTCTGTAGCATCTAGGAGGACATCCCCCGCTTGACTCCCCATACTGCCCAGTCCCTGAGCAATCCCGGCTCGAATTCGACTGCCGCTTAAGAGATCAAGATTTTGCGCGGTGATGGCAATGTCTCCGGCATCAAACGATCGCACATTGACTTCAGCCGCATTTAGCAGGACATCTGCCCGTGCCAAAGTTGCTGGAAACCGCAAACTAAAATCATTGCCCAGCTCGATCGTGCCCACTCCGCCCACTGCTGCCAGTTCTACCCGTCCACCCGGAGCCAGCAAACGACTGCGATCGAGCACCACCGAGCCACCGACCAATGCCAAGCGTTGTCCCAGATCAACGGCAAGCGTTGCCTGACTGAGAATTCCTGCCGGGGTAGGAGTACCATACTGCAAGCCAATGGGAACGTTGATCGCCAACAGCGGCGGGGCTTGGGGATTAACGGCGCTAAACTCGCTGCCATCGGAAAACAGCAACCTATCCGCCGTGGTAGCTAGGAAGGAACCCCGAATATCCAGTTGGGCATTGGGTCCAAAAATAATGCCGTTGGGGTTTAGCAAAAATAGATTGGCGGCACCATTCACCCCTAACGTTCCGAGAATATTGGATGAAGTGTCTCCGGTGACGCGACTGAGAATATTGACAATGCCATCCGGGTTGGTAAATCGGACAGCTTGCCCATTGTCAACGTTGAAATCTTGGAAGCTATGAAACAAGTTTGCCCCTCTAACCGTCCCCCCGTCGATGGTACAAACGGCACCACAGGTGCCTGCATTGGTAGGGGTTGTCCCATCGGGAATAACCTGCGCTAGAGCGGGGATAGGAAAAATCACGCATCCACTGACAAGGCTCGTAGCAATCCTGCTAATCAACCAATGGAACAAATTGCACTGCTTCATTTAATTTCTGAGAGGATATCTGAGAAGGATAAATTGCTTGATGGTTGCCCCCTAAAGCCCCACCTTAAGTTATAACTGTTGTCAAAATAATATTTATTAAAATTTTAATCTCCTTACAATAAGGTAGGCTTAAGAACATTCCCTAGTACAGAAAACTTCGTTCAATCCTTTCATAAGGATGGTTCGACTTGTTCTGTACTAAGAAATACTGCCTAAGACATCGATATCAAATCCTTCTCAACAACCACAAAATTCATTTATTTTTAGTACGGTATCGGCAGTTCATCAGAAACAGAATAATGGTTCTTTAACCAGATTTGATATTAGTTGAAATCAATAATTGCAGATTTCTATTTAAGTTTGCTGCTGCTAGTTTGCGAGTCGTTATCGATATGATCAAGGTTTTGCACCTCTCTGATATTCACTTAGGAAGCGGATTTTCCCACGGACGGTTGAATCCAGAAACTGGGTTAAACACCCGCTTTGAAGATTTTGTTGCTACCCTCAGTCGCTGCATCGATCGCGCCATTACCGATGCGGTTGACCTGGTGCTGTTTGGCGGCGATGCCTTTCCCGATGCCACCCCGCCGCCGATCGTCCAACAGGCGTTTGCTAGCCAATTTCGTCGCCTTGCCGATGCCCAAATCCCCACCGTGCTGCTGGTGGGCAACCACGACCAGCACTCCCAAGGGCAGGGGGGAGCCAGCCTGTGTATTTATCAAACCCTGGGAGTGCCCGGTTTTATTGTGGGCGATCGCCTTGCCACCCACGCCATCGCTACTCGCAATGGCGCGATCCAAGTGGTTACTCTGCCCTGGCTCACCCGTTCTGCCCTGCTGACCCAACCAGATGTGGAGGGGTTGTCGATCGCCGAGGTCAATGAAAAATTGCTCGATCGCCTGCGCGTTGCCCTCGAAGGCGAAATCCGCCGCCTCGACCCCGACCAACCCGCCATTTTGCTGGGACATTTGATGACCGACGTAGCCAAGTTTGGAGCCGAGCGCTTCCTTGCGGTGGGCAAAGGCTTTACTGTTCCCCTTGCCCTGCTGACCCGCCCCTGTTTTGACTATGTGGCATTGGGACACGTGCACCGCCACCAAATCTTATCCGAACAGCCGCTAGTGGTCTATCCTGGCAGCATTGAGCGGGTCGATTTTAGCGAGGAACAGGAGGACAAGGGCTACGTGTTGGTGTCGATCGAGCGGGGTAACACCAGCCTGGAGTTTTGTCCCTTGCCCGTGCGCCCCTTCCGCACCCTGCGGGTAGACGTTTCCCAAGCCGACGATCCCCAAGTGGGTTTGCATGCCGCCATCGAGCCTACGGTCATTCAGGATGCTGTGGTGCGGTTGATGTATCAGATTCGTGCTGACCAGGTAGCTCAATTGGATATGACAGCGCTACACGAGGCACTGTCCCTAGCGCACACCTACACCATTCACCCCGAAGTCGTCAGCCCTGCCCGTCCTCGTCTCCCTGAATTGGGCATGGGCAACACGCTTGACCCCTTGGATGCCCTGGAAACCTATCTGACAACCCAACCCCAACTCGGTGACATTGCCGCTGATATGGTGGCGACCGCACGGGGGTTGCTGGTGACGGAGTTAGAACCGTGGGAGGGCAGTGAGGATTGGGGAGAGGTGGGCGATCGCTGGAGGTCTCAAGCTTTCACGGTGATGGAGCGATCGATCCTCTGGCAGAAACAGGAGCACAATTGCGGTTGCTTTGAGATTAGAAATAGCAATTAACGCGGTGTGCGCATTCCTCTAATGCTTTGTGGGGTGGGCATCCTGCCCGCTCAGTCTGGATGGGCAAGATGCCCATCCCACAAGAAAATGGGCATTTAGCCATCAATAGGCACACCGCGTAATTAGCAATTAGCGATTAGCGATTTTTGAGGGTGTCGAGTGGTGCCGCTCTTTTAGGTTCGATCGACTGTTTCTACCAACCAGGAATGGCTGTAGGAAGTTTTGTTTGTGTAGAGCAAAATTTCCGCAAAATTAGCCAAAAAAACATAAAGAAAACCTAAAAAATATGTAAAGTTCAGATGAAGGTAACAATTTCTTAAAAATAGGCTCAAACCCTTTTGGCGTAACGATTTGACTGTGAAACAAAATATAAAGCTTGTGTAAAGTTGCACTAAGAATCCGAGGAACCCTGATCCCCATGACGAAAACTTCGTGCTAATCTGTTGCAGTCCAAAACCAAAAGTGAATACGTAACGAGTACGAGTTAGAGCGGCGGGACGACACGCTGACAGGTCATGCCCCAGGTGTGACACAGATTCAGCACATTAGTCCCTTGCAAAGGTCATTTACCCGACCTTCTTCCATAACCCCAAATCAGCAAGGGTGCTAGCGGCAAGGGTGCTAACGTCGTCTCCCGATGTCCTTCACCATAGGTTCTATGAATCAAACACTCTGGAGTAGTTTAACCGTCACTGCTTTGACCATTTCCAGCCTAGGCGCTGCTTCTTATAGCTACGCAGACTCACTTATAGGCAATGACGACCAACCTCAAGCAAATGTTTCCACATCAGAAACGATTGCAGCGACTGATGGATCGGTGTCCAACCAAGACCTCCGTAAATCTCAGTCTAGTGAAGCGTCAAAGGTCGGAGAGTACCAATCCCAAGAAACCACCAGCGAAACCACTGCGGCGATCGCCACCATCTACCCCCACCCGATGAACGATCGGCAAGCCGCCACCATCTACGTCAACAACATTCCCGTGCTGACGGTGTTGGGTTCCCGTCAGACCCCCGTGACCTCCCCAGAGTCTACGTCCTCTGACAGTGCAGATGACAATGCAAATGACAATGCAGACGTAAAAGTGGGTAGCATTCAAGCCGTTTCTGCTTCCACTCAAATCACTAATCCCGCTGATACTGCGGCAGCAGCGCCCCCTGTGTCTCCCAATAGCTCCGTTGACCGAGCAACTGCGATCGCCGCCCAACTCAACCAACTCCACCAGAGCCAGCTTGATCCAGCCACCATCACCGTCCGCTGGAACACTGAGCGTCAGCGCTACCTAATTTTGATGAACGGCGCTGAGTTAGTTGAAATCAATGCAGACACAATTTTGCCCGATACGACGGGGGATGCCGCAGAAGACGCTCTGCAAGCTACCAATCGTCTACGGCGTCTCATGGGTGGAGCTGCCCCCCTGACTGATATCGAAGGGCGTCCCCGCCCCCGTCCCGAACCCCAAGTGTCCCGCTCCAATCGCCGAGCCTTAATTTCCGGGTTAGCCTCCTGGTATGGACCTGGGTTCAACGGACGCCGCAGCGCCAGTGGCGAAATTTTTAACCAAAACGCCATGACCGCTGCCCATCGGACGTTGCCCTTTGGCACCCGCGTCCGAGTCACCAATCCCGAAACTGGACAATCGGTGGTGGTGCGGATCAACGATCGCGGTCCTTTCTCCGGCAGACGGGTGATCGACCTGTCGAGAGCAGCAGCAGGGGCGATCGGGCTGATTCCCGCTGGAGTTGCCCCGGTGAACTTGGAAGTGTTGGGTCGGGCAAGGTAGATAGCAGTTAGTGATTAGCGATTAATACGAATCCGATTATCAAAACCTGACGATCAAGCAAGCGCACTTCAAAAGGAGTGCGCTTGCTTGATCGCAACCGTAACGCATCGCTCCCCTAGCCGCATGGGTTAGCGCTGCGCAACCCATCCCATGCAAGATCTCGGAGTTATTCAACTCACGATCCTTAGATCAGGCTAATCGATCGCATGTAAAAGTCTGATTAGTCAACGGCTTCATCGATCGATTCTGGTTGGTCAACAGTGCTACAGTTTGAGAAGGTTAAGAAATGTATTGACCGACTCGATCGCTGTTGCAGAGAGGCAAGACAACCGTGACAGAAACCAAACCCCGTGACGTTCAAGTGGCTCCGATCGGTGCAGAGACGATCGTCCTGCGATCGCGCATGTGGGAGCGGCTGAAGTTTGAAATGGAATATGCCCGGCAACACGGTACAACTGCCAATTCCTATCTGATTCAAGCGCAGGAGTCAGCATTGATCGATCCGCCAGGGGCATCGTTTACAGACCTATTTCTGGAAGAACTGCAACAACACCAATACTTCCAGCGGCTTAACTACATTATTCTCAGTCACGTCAATCCTAATCGGATTGCCACGCTGCGATCGCTGCTAGAACTGGCTCCCTACGCAACGGTGGTCTGTTCTAAGCCGGGGGCGATCGCCCTGCGATCGATCTTTGCCAGCCAAGCCGATATTCAAGCCTTTCGTGACGACGAGGCGATCGATTTAGGGATTGAATACGCGGAGGATCGATCGTTTAAGCTGCACATTGTCCGCGATGAGGAAATGCTGGATCTGGGCAATGGGCACGTGTTGCAATTTCGCTTTGTGCCGACGCCCCGCCATCCCGACGCTCTCTGTACCTTCGATTGGGCAACCCACACTTTATTCACCGACAAACTATTTGGGGTGCATTTTTGTGGAGAGTCGGTGTTTGATGACCATTGGCGGCAATTGAGCGACGATCGCCAGTACTATTTCGACTGTCTGCACGCGGTTCAGGTGCAACAGGTGAAAGCGGCATTGGCAAAGTTGGAGAGCTTTCCCGCTAAGACCTACGCGCCGGGTCATGGTCCGATCGTGCGCCACAGCCTCAGCCGACTGACCCTAGACTACCAACAGTGGTGCCAGCAACAGCAGTCGCGGGATCTGCGGGTGGTGCTGCTCTACACCTCCGCCTACGGCAATACGGGGATGATGGGGCAGGCGATCGCCCAAGGTGTCTCCCAGACAGGCGTGGCGGTGCAATCAATCAACTGCGAATTTACAGAACCAGAGGAAATCACCCGTGCGGTGGCACAGTGCGATGGCTTCATCATTGGGTCGCCAACGCTGGCAGGACACGCCCCCGGTGCAGATCCAAACCGCCCTGGGAATTGTGCTCTCGACCGTCCCCAGCACCAAGCTGGCGGGCGTGTTTGGCTCCTACGGCTGGAGCGGTGAGGCGGTCGATCTGATCGAAGGCAAACTGGAGGACGCAGGCTATCCCTTGGGCTTCGCACCGATCCGCGTCAAATTCAAACCCACCGAGGAGACGCTGCACCAGTGCGAAGCCGCAGGAGCCAGCTTTGCCCAAACCTTGAGAAAAACCACCAAGATGCGGGCACCCCGGCAGATGGCAACCGAAGCCCAAACCGATCGCACCGAACAGGCGATCGGACGGATCATCGGTTCCCTCTGTGTGGTGACGACCAAGCGAGACGACACCCACTACGGATTTCTCACTTCCTGGGTGTCCCAAGCCAGCTTCAATCCACCGGGGTTGACGATCGCCATCGCCGCCGATCGAGAGGCAGAAATTTAGCGCGATCGGGCGAACCATTTGTGCTGAATATTCTCAAGGAAGGACGCAATCTCCGTCGTCCGTTCCTCAAACCCCAATTGCCCAATGAAAATCGCTTCGCCGAGGTAGACACCACCGAAGCCGCGAATGGTTGTCTGATTCTCACTGAAGCGTTGTCCTATTTGGAATGCACCGTGCAAAGCTGGATTGAATGTGGCGATCACTGTTTGCTGTATGCGACGGTCGATCGGGGTAAGGTGCTGGAACCCAGCGGGGTGACGGCGGTGAGCCAACGCAAGTCGGGGAGTTACTATTAAGCGCCGTCGCTAAGTCGTCAACACCACCGAATAACCCAACCGATCGCCCGGCGAAAACGTCTCCCCACACACGATCGGCTGCTCATCGCGAGTATACGCCGTGTAGCAGTAGACCAACAGTGGATCGCCCAGGGGAACCGCCAGGTAGCTGCTCATCTCATGGTTTGCCCGGGTGCATTCGATCGTGGCTTCGATCCGCTCGATCGCCACGCCGTGTTCCTCCAAGATTGGGAAAGTCATCTGGTGTTGCAATACTTCAGCGTAGGTTTCTCCCAACTCCGCCAAAATGTGGGTACTGTCCACCGCAACGGGTAACTCATTGATCGACAGTAGCTTTTGCTGAAAATACACCGCTGCTTTGTCTGGAGGGAGGCGCAAGTTTTGTTGAATCGTTTCGTTTGCAGTCACCAACTCGTAGGTGAGGTTGTGAATCGCATGCGACCCC
>JAAUSV010000199.1 GCA_012032525.1 Leptolyngbyaceae cyanobacterium SL_7_1 | reverse complement strand
TCAGTGAAATTTGCCTCACCGGGGGTAACAGCACGACCCGCTTTCGTTGACGCCCGTGCGTTCAATCACCACTCTTTCTTTTTCGAGTGCACTTCTACGTTGGCACGCTCTGACTCAACTCGCTTACCCACAGCAACTTCGCCTGTTTTTTGCCGGGTCTTGTTGGCAACCAAACGCTCCTCATACAGGCGCAAATTTTGGTGGTCGCGCTCATTCAGGTTAAATAAATCTGGATCGCGATCGTAGGAATAGGTGTTGCGATCGTAGGCAGCAGAGGTTGCCGCAGCCCCCGTCATGCCAGCAGTATCCATTCTGTTGGAGCGATACCCACCCCGGACTTGCTCTTCGTAGTCGTAATCTACCGTTGAGTTTTCATCGTAGGCAGGCAAGTTTTCCACTTGGTCGCGGGTTAGCCCATTGGCATACAAACGGCGCTCGTCAAAGGAGATGCGAGTCTGACCAACAGGCAGCAAAACCTTTTTACCAAAGATCCACAGTCCGGTGTTGACAATAAAGTAACGAAACTGTCCGTTCTCGTCCACTAACAAATCTTCAACTGTACCGACTTTGTCGTTGCCACTGTAGAGATCATAGCCAGTTACATCATGTTCTCCAAAGTAATCGCGGTAGTTGGGGTCAAAATCTCTAAGTCGTTGTAAAGCCATTGAAGGTCTCCATTTCCTAATTGCTAATTTAATTATTAAAAGAATGCAGACCAAATTCATCATTCCTTCGATTGAGTTGAATGAATCATAGGAAGTAGGTGAAATAATTTGCAGAGCACTATCAATTTTTCTCTAGGTTTATGCAATAGAGTTAACTATTTGAAAATCTGAAGATTTCCATCTAATCCAAGCAATTGAAAAGCTAAACGGATTGAAATTGATTGCTTTCAGTAATTTCATAGCCATAATCGCTATGACAGACTAGCCAAGCACAACTTCAAGAAGCGGGTTAATTTATCTGCCGAAATACTTTATCCTCACAAGGAATGTTCGACTATTTCTAGATATTTTTCTAGTCAATCTCTTCTTCCAAATAAATAGAGAAATACAAGACTAGATTTATTTTGAAAATAAATTCTATGTGGTTGATCAATCCTAAGATTGGACTATGCTGGCTTCATGAGGTGCTTTACAAAGAACGAAGCTCCTTGTCTCGCTTCCACTTCTACCAAAAGACCCCCAGCCTATTTTGATCTAGGTGAATCGCAGGGCGATCGCCACGTTGCTCAAGTAGTGTCAGGATTTATGAATTCATGGGACACAATCGATCGCTTTTCCCAATTTCTGTAAAAATGAATACAGAATTTATTTTATTTTCTCTCTCCAGTTGAGAGATTTCTGCCATTGTTGTGATCCTCCAAGACTGAAAAAGCCATGTTCATCCCAACCCCCGATTCCACCTATCTACCCATCTCTGCCTTAAAGGATGCGATCGCGTCCGGTTGGCAGCCAGTTTGTCAGATTACCTACAACCGTGATGCTTGGGTGAAATTGCTTCAGACTTCAAGCGTCTATGGGTTTGATGAAGCCAAACTGTTGTGCCAAGAGTCGGCAACTACCTGGGTGGCGTGGGTGCCCGATCAAGGGGAAGTTGTGCTCGATCGAAGTGACTTTTACTGCTAATCACCCCCATTGCCATTTACAGCGGATTGCATCTGCATAAACCACACTTCAGCGTAGGGGCGAACGGCGGCCCGCCCCTGCGTCTGTGGCTTACCCATCTGAGAACTGCTGTAATTGCACTATGCAAATGACCATAGTAGCGTGTCCAGTCTAAAATGTTGGGTCGCGTAGGTTGGGTTGAACAGCGTGAAACCCAACACTTATAGACCTGTTGGGTTTCGTTAACACTCAACCCAACCTACAAAGTTAGGCTTGTCGCGCTAATAGGATTGGGGTTAACCCAGTAATAGAATAGTTAGCAGTGCCCTACACGGGACAGTGCGGCGTTGTTGCGGTGGAGACGCCATCAATATCGATCGCCAGCGCTGGACAATCATTGTAGGCACAGAGGTTCTCCTGCCTATGGATCAGTTCATGGATCAGTTGATTGACCGCATCTATCGAACACTGCTTCCGGGGCTGCAAATTGCCAGCCTCGATCCGCATAACCCGGTAGTAGTGCATCACGTTCCCTCGTCCTGGAAATTACTAGGAGCAGGAAACTACGCCGCTGTTTTTTACCATGTCGATTATCCCGATCAGGTAGTGAAGGTTTATGCTCCGGGGCGTCCGGGATTGGATGAGGAACGGGAGGTTTACCGTCGCTTGGGATCTCATCCCGCCTTCTCGGAGTGTTTGTATGCTGGAGAGACCTTTTTAGTGCTAAAGCGGTTGTATGGAGTCACCCTCTATGACTGTGTGCATCTGGGAAAGCGCATTCCCAAACAGGTCATCCAAGATATTGACCAAGCACTGGAATATGCCCGGAGGCGTGGGCTGCATCCCCACGATGTACACGGTCGGAATGTGATGATGTTGGAGGAGAGGGGATTGGTGGTGGATGTTTCAGACTTTCTCCAAGCGGAAGCCTGCTCCAAGTGGGATAACTTGAAGCAGGCATACTACCAACTTTACCTTCCCCTACTGGCTCCGCTGCGGCTACGAGTCCCCTATTTTTTCCTAGATAGCATCCGCTGGGGTTATCGTCTCTATGGTCGGTTGACTGGACGACGATCGCCCGCTCGATCGCCCTCCCAATTGCCCTAGCCGCTGCTTTACAACACAGTCCTTGCCGATTAGGTTTATGGTTTCAGCACAACCTTAATGCAATCATCCTGCTTGTGCTTAAAAATCTCGTAGGCGCGGGGTGCCTCGTCGATCGGCAGGGTATGGGTGATCAAGAACGACGGATCAATCTCACCCTTTTGGATGCGCTCCGTCAAAGGGCGCAGATACCGATGCACATGGGTTTGTCCCGTTTTCATCGTCAACCCCTTGTTCATAAATGCGCCCATGGGAATTTTGTCCACCAAGCCAGTGTAGACCCCAGGGACTGAAACCGTACCCCCTTTGCGACAGGCAACGATCGCCTGTCGTAATGCACTGGGGCGATCGGTTTCCAACCGTGCCGCTTGTTTAACCTTGTCATAAAACCCTTCTAAGCCAAATCCGTGGGCTTCCATGCCAACCGCATCCATCACAGAGTCAGGACCACGCCCTCCGGTCATTTCCTTGAGCGCTTCCCCGACTTCAACCTCAGCAATGTTGAGCACTTCCGCCCCACCATCCTTTGCCATCTGGAGGCGTTCGGGAACCAGATCGATGGCAATTACCCGTTTCGCTCCCAGCAAGAATGCACTTCTAATGCCAAATTGTCCAACCGGACCGCATCCCCAAACAGCGACCGTGTCTCCGGGTTGGATATTGCAGTTTTCGGCTGCCATATACCCCGTCGGGAAAATGTCGGTGAGAAATAGCACTTGCTCGTCGGTCAGTTCGTTGGGAATCTTGAATAGCCCCACATCAGCAAAGGGAACTCGCGCATATTGGGCTTGCCCCCCCGCATAGCCCCCGGTCAGGTGGGAGTAGCCAAACAACCCTGAAGGCGAATGCCCCATGGCTGCCTCCACCATCCAAGCGTTGGGGTTGGAGTTGTCGCACAGCGACCAGAGATCGCGGTTGCAAAAGAAACAGGCTCCACAGGCAATGGTGAAGGGCACAACCACGCGATCGCCCACAGCAAGCGGCTCATTGTTGTTGCGAGGATTGCCGTGCTTGACAGCGCTCCCCAACTCCACGATTTCCCCCATAAACTCGTGACCCAAAATATCACCCGGTTTCATCGTTGGATTAAAGCCGTTGTAGAGGTGCAGGTCTGAGCCACAGATCGCGGTGGAGGTAATTTTGACGATCGCATCACGGGGATTAAGAATCTTCGGATCGGGGACGGTTTCAACTTCAACCTGATTTGTGCCTTGCCAACAAACTGCTTTCATAGCTTAAAATTCTCTAAAATGACCGTTGCCAGACGTTGCAATCGACTTGGTTTAAAGCTTAAAAAGTCGTAGACAAACAATCCTCTATCTTTAGAGGCGGGATGGTGAATTTACGGGATGTCTAAAGGAGGGTTAAGCATGAGCCAATTTCAACTTCCAGTCACTCGATCGCCGTGGAGTATAGCATCTTAGGTTTAAACCCGGTTGATTCTATACTGAAGAAGGCGCAGTCTTGATTGAACGTTCGCTGCCGCAGCAGAAGGAGAATTACGATGGCAGCACTCCGGTTTCTCTTACTTGAAGACAACCGACAGGATGCGGAGCGGGTCGAGGCAAGGCTGAGAAATAGCGGCATCGAGTGTCAATTGCTCCAAGCAGAGAGTCGTTCCAGTTTATTGCCGCCCTAGATGCCGATCGATTTGATCTAATTTTGGCAACCTACCAAGTGTCAGACCTAGAGGGGATGGCTGCCCTAGACCTTGCCCGCCACCATTGCCCTGAGACGCCCTTCCTATTTGTGGCGGATGGGTTGGGGGAGGAAGTGGCGATCGCCGCCCTCAAACGTGGAGCGATCGACTATGTTCTAAAACAAAATCTCGATCGCCTGGTGCCAGCCATTCAACAGGCATTGCAACATGCGCCTAAACCGATCGAACCGGCAGAGCAGTTTTTCATCAGCGAGCGCAAACGCATCGAGGAAGAACTACGCCAAAAGACTGCCATTTTAGATGTGATCAACGAGTCGGTGCCCACCCCGATTTTTGTCAAAGATCGGCAAGGACGCATTATCTATGCCAACCCTGCCACGCTACAGGTGTTGGGCAAGTCAGCATCAGAGGTGATTGGGTATTGTGATAGCGATCTCTATCCCAACCCCGACGATGCCGCTCAGGTGATGGACAACGATCGGCGGATCATGGAATCAGGACAGATGGAAGTGGTGGAGGAATCGCCCGATGGGGTGCGCACATTTCTAGGGATGAAAGTGCCCTACCGCAATGAACGGGGGGAAGTGATCGGGCTAATTGGCATCTCCAACGACATTAGCGATCGCAAGCAAGCCGAGGAAGCGCTCCAGGAAAACGAAGCCCGTCTGCGGTTGATCATCGAAAGCGCTAAGGACTATGCCATCTTTACCCTCGATCTCAATGGCATCATTGACAGTTGGAATTCTGGGGCAGAGCGGCTACTGGGCTATTCAGAGGCGGAGGCGATCGGCTGCGAAGGGCAAATGATTTTCACCCCAGAAGATAATGCCGTCGGGCAATCGCAGTGGGAGATCCACACTGCCCTAACCCAAGGGCGGGCAGAAAATGAACGCTGGCACGTGCGCCAAGATCGTAGCCGCTTTTGGGCAAGTGGGTTGATGATGCCACTGGTGGACGAGGCAGGTCATCCCCAAGGGTTGGTGAAAATTTTGCAGGATAAAACGGCTCAGAAACAGGCAAGCGATCGGTTGCAGTTGTTATATGAAACAACCAGCGATTTGCTGGCCACAGACCAACCCATGGCGTTAATGCACAACCTCTTCCACCGACTCGCCGTTCAGCTTGATCTGCAATACTACTACAACTTTATGGTGGAGGAAAAAGACAACCAATGGATGTTGCACCTGAGTAATCACGCGGGCATCTCCGAACAAGCCGCCCGCGCCATTGAATGGGTTAAGTTTGGCGACCATTTGTGTGGATTAGTTGCCCAGGAGCGGCGACAGATTGTCCTCGATCGCAGCGAACTTGCTCACCACCCCAATGCCCAAACCCTCTGCGCCCTTGGGACTACCGCCTATGCAGGTCAGCCGCTGCTAGTTCGGGGCAAGCTGCTGGGCACACTCTCCTTCGCCAGTTGCACGCGCCACCACTTTACCCCCGCCGAGATTGATTTATTGCAATCAACCTGTGATCAGGTGCGATCGCCCTCGAACGAGCCAATCTGACTGCATCGCTGCAACAACAGGCAAAACAATTAACCCAAGCCAATCGCATCAAAGACGAGTTTTTAGCGGTACTGTCCCATGAGCTGCGATCGCCCCTCAATCCCATTCTCGGCTGGGCAACGCTACTCCAGAGCGGCAACCTGGATGCAGCAAAGACCAAACACGCCCTAGCCACCATCGAACGCAACGCCAAATTACAATCCGAACTGATCGAAGATCTGCTGGATGTCTCCCGCATTCTGCAAGGCAAACTCAGCTTGAGGGTGAATTCAATCGATGTAGCCTCAGTGATTCGAGCGGCGATCGAGACCACACGCCTCGCCGCCGAAGCCAAAGCCATTGTGGTGGAAACCTACCTGGAGGCTGAGGTGGGGCAGGTTGCGGGCGACGCCACCCGCCTTCAGCAAGTCATGTGGAACCTGCTTTCCAACGCGGTCAAGTTCACGCCCCCCGGTGGTCGCGTGCAGGTGAAGTTGGAGCGGCATCAGGGGGCTGCCCAAATCAGCGTGTGCGACACTGGCAAAGGCATCGCTCCCAGCTTCCTGCCCCATGTGTTTGACTATTTCCGACAGGAGGATGGCGCTACCACGCGCAAGTTTGGCGGCTTGGGGTTAGGACTGGCGATCGTGCGTCATCTGGTGGAACTCCACGGTGGCACAGTTCAGGTAGATAGTCCGGGAGAAGGACTGGGAGCTACCTTTACTATCAAGCTGCCGCTGACGCCGACCCAACCTCAACGCCATCCCGATCGCCCCGTTGCCGAATCGACGCTGAGCTTGGCGGGAATGCGCCTATTGGTGATCGATGACGAAGTGGATTCACGCGAATTTGTCGCCTTTGTTTTAGAGCAGGCAGGAGCCAGTGTCACCACTGCCTCCACCGCCTCAGCAGGGTTTGCGGCGTTGACCCGTTCCCTGCCCGATATGCTGCTGAGCGATATTGGCATGCCCGATATGGATGGCTACATGCTAATGCGGCAGATTCGGGCACTTCCCCCGGAGCAGGGAGGCACCATTCCGGCGATCGCCCTAACAGCGTATGCGGGGGATTTTAACCAGCAACAGGCAACCGCAGCGGGCTTTCACCAACACCTGGCGAAACCAGTAGAACCGGAAACCCTGGTGAGGGCGATCGCCAGTCTCCTAACTCAGGTGGGTGCCACTAGGAGATAGCAGTCGGACCACCCTCTACGCTTTGATAGTAAAGTTTTGAGCGGTGACTAGGGGGGGCGTTTGAATCTGGGTGAGGGTGGCAAATAAATTGCCGCTACCCAAGCCTACCTCCGCCGCATTAGCGTTGTAGAACAAGCTTCCGGTGGTGCGATTGTAGACGATCACCGCCGCACTCGTTGCCGCCGCTGCATTGGTGGTGACAATGGCAAATTCACTGCCAAGGCTAAACCCTTTGCCGTTAGAACTGGTCAGGGCTGTAAAAGTGGTTTTGCTCAGCACAATTTTGTCTTGGCGTTGGAAGTCTACAATCCGATCGACTCCTGCTCCGGCGTCAAACGATCGCCCGGTTTGGAAGGAGAACTGATCCGCCCCCGCCCCACCAACGAGGGTATCATCTCCCAAGCCACCGACCAATACATCGTTACCGCTGTCGCCAACTAGGAGATCCTTGCCTGCTCCACCGTCTAAAACATCGTTGCCCATTGAGTCCCCGTAGGTAGTCGTTGCCCTCCAGTCCAGAGAGGACGTTGCGCCCGCGATCGCCCACCAGTCGATCGGACAGGCGCGACCCTTCCAGGTTCTCGATCGAGACTAGGGTATCGCCTTGGGCATCGCCCGATTTGAATTCGCCAGTGCTCAAGCTAAGCTCGACCGGCGCCGTGAGGTAATGTAGGACGCTGTATCAACCCCATTGCCCCCTAGCAATTGATCTGCCCCTGCCCCACCGTTGAGCCAATCGGCTCCGATGCTGCCATCCAGTAAATCCTTGCCTGCTCCACCACTTAGTCGATTATTGCCGCGATTGCCTACGAGTTTGTCATCGCGTCGGGAACCTTCCAGGTTTTCGATCGAGATCAGTCGATCGCCATTGGCATCGCCCCCTTTGCCGCGTCCCTGCCGCAGGTTGACTTCAACCCCCCGGCGAGAAGCGCCGTAGCTAACAGTGTCGATGCCCACGCCACCATCCAAGCGATCGCGCCCAGCATCACCCAGGAAGCGATCGTTCCCCGCTTCACCCAATGCGCCATCGCTGCCGCTGCCGCCGCCGAGGACATCGTCGCCCTCGCCGCCAATCAGGGTATCGTTTCCAGCACCACCGCTGAGATTGTCATTTGCCACCCAGACCGATGAGTTGGTTGTTTGCCGCATCACCAACGAGATCATCGTCAAAGCCAGAGGCAACAATATTTTCAACGCCTTGTAGGCGATCGCCCTCCGCTTCGCCACCCCTGCCAAAGCTGGTTAGCAGGTTGATCGTCACTCCAGTGCCAGAGGTCGTGTAGAGGGCTGTATCCGTGCCCCCATCCCCGATCAGCAAGTCGGCTCCATCGCCGCCAATCAGGGTGTCATCGCCCAGATCGCCATTGAGAGTGTTGCTCTCCGCATTGCCAATCAGGAGATCACTGAAGAGGGAGCCCAGCAGATGTTCGATCGAGACTAGCCGATCGCCCTCGGCATCTCCCCCCGTGCCAATTCCCGTCAGCAAATTCACCGTCACTGCCGCCGTGGAAGCGGTGTAGAGGGCAGTGTCAATGCCGTCTCCCCCATCGATCGCGTCTGCCCCACCGTCGCCACTGAGGGTGTCGTTGTCCGCTCCGCCGTTGAGGGTGTCGTCGCCCAGTCCGGCTTGCAGGATATCATTACCGCCATCGCCGTTTAACTGGTCGTTGCCCTCGCCGCCCTCGATCAGGTCGTCGCCAGCATTGCCCTCCAGTTGGTCATCCTCCGCGCCGCCGCCCAATTGGTCGTTGCCCTCGCCTCCGTCGATTCTATCGGTGCCGTTGTTGCCTGCCAGTTGGTCATCGCCAGCGCCACCAGC